>JALOOY010000517.1 GCA_025454185.1 Thermodesulfobacteriota bacterium | reverse complement strand
ATTTTGACCTTAACTATTGGCGGACCAAGACCGGTCTGGAGGTGGATTTTGTTTTGGGCGGGGGTGAGGTGGCGCTCGAAGTCAAGGGAAGCAACCGGGTGGATCCGCGGGCGTTGCGCCCTTTGCTCGCTTTCACCGAGGAGCACCGGCCCCGTTTTGCCCTCATGGTAACCAACGAAGCGGATGAAAGGGTAGTCGGCCCGATCCGCTTGTTGCCCTGGAAAACCTTTCTGGAAATGCTCTGGGCGGGGACAATCATCCACTAGGCCAGCGCAACCCCGACCAGCGCCAACCGAGCGCCGGAGAGGGACCGTCATCGGTTTTCTCTCCCTTCAATTGGGGATTTTGGTTTTCAGGCGGCAGGCCAGGGAACATTTTCTTGGCCAGAGGGCCCAGTCTTCGGGGGGCTGGCAGATTTTTTCTGAGATCTCACGCTCCAGTTCCTTGCGAGCTTCCGACTCTAAGCCGAGGTCGTCCAGATTGCGGTTGACCTCTTTCCAGAAAAGACCGAAGTGAAAAGACTGGAGGTCGAATTCCTTGACGGAGAGGAAGCGTTCATCCAGGGTCCCGAGAACAAAACAATCCTCCCCCCCGGGAGTTGTGGCGCTGGGGGTGCAGCCGATCAGGACGGCCTCCAGCAGGACCGGCCTCCGGCCGGGGCCTTCGGACGTGGTTCTTTTCCGCCATTCGAAACGCATGGCCCCCCCAAGTCTAACTGAAATGCCTTTCAGCCGCAGAAACAAGCAGACGGCCTGATGAGAGGCCTTGCGGGCCGATGGAAGTCGTCTCTGGTCTGCGGTCGTCTGCGGCTGATTTCTATTGAATCAAATCTCGAAAGTTTTCGAATCCACCGGAAACGTGAAGCGGTCGTAAATCTGCTGGATCCCCCGGGCGCGCCGGACCGGGGTGATGCCCAGTTGACGAATCCGCTCTTCCACGGCCGCGCAGGTCCTGGCGAACTGGGCCATCATTCCCGGACCCGGGGTCTCGAACTGCAGCCGCTCGGGTTCCAGACCCAGTTCGGCCAGGACCTCCCGCAGGAATTGCACCCGCTCCCAGGCCTTTTTGTTGCCCTCGAAGGAATGACAGCCCTCGATGGGGCAGGCCAGCAGGACCACGCCGTCGGCCCCGGCCCGGAGGGCCTGCAGGACCTGGTCCGGGTCGACCTTGCCGGCACAGGGCACCGGGATGAACTGAAAGCCGGCTGGCAGCGGTTCCCGGAAGAGCAGGGCCTGCTGCAGGGACTTTTCCGCGGAATTGCGGCAGCAGAAGGCCACCACCTGGGGGACGGCGGTATCATATTGGCGTTCGCCGAAAGGCAGGACAATTTCCCTTTCCAGGGTTTCATCCCGAAAGCCCCGGATCTGGATGGCGTCCATGGGGCATTCGGCGGCACAGACTCCGCAGACCTGACAGGCCAGGGTGGAGGCCTGGGGTCGGCGATAGACAAAATGCAGGGCCTGGTGGGGACAGGAACGGACGCAGGTCAGGCAGATGGTGCACTTTTTACGGTCCACCTCCACCCGGGAAACCGGCACCTCTCTTTTCCCCGGTCCGAGCAGTTCGGCCGCCGACAGGACCGCCTCTTCCACCTCGGCCTGGATTTCCTCCGCCGTGGCGTACGGGCGACGGCTGCCGCCGGCCACATAGATTCCCGTGCGCGGTGTCCGCACCGGCAGGGCATACACCTGATCCGGCGCCAGAAAGCCTCCCGGGTCCCGTTCCACCCCCAGAATTTCGGCGTATTCCTGTAAGAGGGGATGGGGGCACAGGACATCGTCCACCACCAGGAGATGGGGATTCAGTTGCACCGGGAGGTCAAGTATCTCGTCGACGAATTCCAGCCGCAGGCCCCGGTCGCCCCCTTCCACCCGGGGCGGATCTCCGGTAAAGCGGAAGAAGAGGACCCCTTCCTCCCTGGCCCGGGTGTATTCCCGTTCCAATCCTTCCCCCGCCACCTTCATATTTCCGGAGAGAAAGTAGACCTGGGCGTTCTCCAGGGCCTGCAGCCGGCGAGCCTGTCCCAAGGCCCGCCCGACCACGGGCGGCCCGGATTCGGTCGTCAACCCCAAAAGAAACGCCACTTCGTTGGTTCGTTCCTGCGGGAGGACCTTTTCCTGATATTCGGGCGAACGGAGCAGGGTTTCCAGTTGGGAGAGGGGCAGGACCTGACGGCCCCCTTCCAGACCGTAGGCCACGAAATTGTGTTTTACCGCCGGCGGCAGGACCGCCAGAACGGCGCCGACCTGCGCTTCCCTGAGCCGGTCTTCCCCATCCAGGTAGCGGATCGCAAAGGCGCCGGCCTGCCCGTCCAGGCTCAGCAGACGGGCTTCGGTAACGGCCTGCAGGCCGGGTTGGGCCTGAAAGGCTTCCAGGGAACCCGGGCTGTTTTCCTGGAAAGCCGCCGGCTCATAAAGGTCGAGCGACCCCAGGGTTTTCCCGCTTTCCAGGACCAGGGCCTCCAGTCCCAGTTTCAGGGCTTCTTGAGCGGCCAATAACCCGGCCATTCCGCCGCCCAGGATCAAGAGGCGGGGAATGGTTGCGACGGTTTCCAACGTGATGTCCTCCAGGGTTTCCTGGCGGACCAGGGCCTGTTTCA
>JALOOY010000033.1 GCA_025454185.1 Thermodesulfobacteriota bacterium | reverse complement strand
CGGTATAGACGATCTCGCTCTTTTCGGGAAAAGTCGAGGGATCGTAGGCCAGGGAGCCCACCGTGGGGATCCCCGTATCCAGGCTGAAATCCTTGAGATAGAGCTTGATCCCCAAACGATCGAACTTGTCGATCAACTCCCGGGCTGCCGGGTCGGTCACCGAGGCCGGATCAATGGTAGGGGTGGTCAGGAGATCAAAGCTGATCACCGAGGAAACATGGCGTTCCACCAGCTCGCACAGGCCCTGGAGAACGGCTTCTTCCAGGGTGTTGCCGGCCGAAGGGCCGTTGTATTCGTGGATCAGGTAGAACCAGTCGATGGGGACCAGCACTTCCCGGTCCCGGGTCAGGTTGCGGGCCCAAACCCAGGCCAGGGGAATGGTTTGGAAAACCTCCCGGACCCGCTCCAGGTCCGGGGAGCGGTCATAAAAGCACCGGGCCAGTTGTTCGAAGGGAAGGGCCTCTTCCCGCACCTGGTCATAGGTGGCCCGGATAAAATTCCGCTCCCGGATGAAGGTAAAGAAGCTGAACCGCTCCACTAATTCCATGAGCGCGCTCGCTTCCGACTGTTCCGGGGTCCCGCCCTTGCCCATCTGTTTCTGGGTCCCGATGACCTGCACCGCGTCCGTGCCGCAGCGGCTGATGTAGATGGGTATCCCCAGCCGGCCGCTGTCGATACGGACGGTCTCTTTCAGGATATCCAGGTCCACCTCACGCAGGCGGGCCCGGACCCGGGCAATCGTCTCCCGGGGAGGTCGGGTCTTTTCCTGATCGAAGGTATAGGTTTTTATGGCGTCCTGAAGGGCAATGCCGGAACCCATGGGTCTACTCCTCTAAAAAAGCTTGACCTTTTTCCGCGCTTCCCCTATTGGGAAAGGTTATGGATTATTCCACGTTTATTCCCATTCGGGAAATTTACATCAAAGCCGAGAAAGAAACCGGCAATCTCCTCATCCTGAAAGAGCACGCTCAGGCGGAGGCCTCCCTGGTCATGTTCGTGGGGGAACCGGAGTTCATCGCCATTGCCAAGGAAAAAGGGCTGATCCAGACCCCCCGGCCGCTCACCCATGAACTCTATCTAACCTTGTTGGAGCAGACCGAATTGGAGCTGCTGCGGGTTTCCATCAGCGACGTGCGGGACCAGACCTACCTGGCCCAGGTCCATTACCGGATCGGCGACGATGAGTTTCAGGCCGATTCGCGCCCGAGCGATGCCATCGCCCTGGCCCTCCATCAGAAGATACCCATTCTCGCCCACCCCGGCCTGCTTAAAAAACCCCTTTCCTCGGACCAGTTGGATACCCTGAAGGATTTTATCCGCTCCGTAAAATTCTAACCGTAAAATTTGCAATTTTTAAAAGCCAAAAATTTCAAATTTTACGGTAAAGAAATTCTCTTAAACCGCAGGACCCCGGCATCCCCGGCTTCTCCAGATGCCCCGTTATCGACGTTGTATACCCGCGGCCTCCCTGTCGGAATTTCCAGGGTCCGGACCGTATCCGGTGACATACGCTCCAGCTCCATGATGATGGCCCGCAGGCTGTTCCCGTGAGCGGCCACCAGGATATGCTCCCCCCCCAGCAGGCGGGGAGCAATGGTTTGCTGAAAAAAGGGCACGACCCGGGCCACCGTATCCTTCAGGGATTCCCCTCCCGGCGGCGCCTGGTCGAAACTTCTCCTCCAGATCTGTACCTGTTCCCGGCCCCATTGAGCCGCCGCAACTTCTTTATTCAACCCCTGCAGGTCCCCGTAATAGCGTTCATTGAGGGCCAGAACCCGCTCCACCGGGATTTCCCGGGAGGGATCGGCCGGGTAGTGGTCCCCCCAGAGCCGTTCCCGGTCGGTTTCAGGAACAAAAACGGGCGTCTTGCCCCCGTTTTCACCGAGCACCAGAAGCAGGGTTTCCACGGCCCGGATCAGTTTACTCGTAAAGGCCCGGTCAAAGGCTATATGTTTGATTTCCCGGCCGGCGGCCCGGGCCTCCTCCCGCCCCTGGGGACTCAAGGGTATATCCACCCAGCCGGTAAAGCGGTTCTCCAGGTTCCACTGGGACTGGCCATGGCGAATTAATACAAGTTTGGACAAGACAAAAGTCCTCCTAACCTCAAATTCGAAATCGAAAGCACGAAATCCGAAACAAATTCAAATGACCCAAGCTTCGAATTTCGAATTTAAAGATGTCGACGTATTGGAAAACCCGATTCCGTCAAGCGCCAATGATCTTCAACAGGACTTTCCGTGTCCTTGGTCCGTCAAATTCACAAAAGAAAATCGCCTGCCAGGTCCCCAGGACCAGCTTGCCCTTTTCCACCGCCACCTGAACCGACGCGCCCATCAGTCCGGCCTTGATGTGGGCGGCCGAATTCCCTTCCCGGTGGCGGTAATCGCCCTGGAAGGGTATGAGCCGGTTCAAGACCCCCAGGATGTCCTCAGCGACACTGGGATCGGCTCCCTCATTGATGGTAATCCCGGCCGTCGTATGGGGCACAAAAACGAAAACCAGGCCGTCTTTCATAGCGGACCGGCTCACCATTTTCTCCACTTCCCGGGTTATGTCCAGAAACTCCGTACGACCGGTCGTCTTCAGCGTCAAAGTCTCCACGGTTTCCTCCCACCCGTGAAACGGTTACTTTTTGACCCAGGCGGGCAGGATCAGCCCCCCCTCGGTCCTTTCCTCTTCAGGCGCCGGTTGGTCCTCCGTAACTCCCTCCGCCGGCAGAAATTCTTTCCGCACCAGCCAGGCCAGCAGGGGGTGTCCGGGATCCAGCGCGGCGGCTCTTTCTCTTTCGAAAGACTTCAGGGCGGCCAGGATACGGCGGGCCTGCTCCGGATGGCCCTTCAACCAGTAGGCGGCGGCGATTTCTTCCAGGAAACGAACCAGACGCCGGACCCGCTCCTCCCGGAAAATCGCTTTGACGGCCCCGGCGATCACCTCCCGAAACCGGTCTTCCTGTTGGGCCGGACTGAGCACCAGCGGACTTTCCTTGATCTCCAGCAGGGAACGGCCATAGGGCCCCATTTCCTCCGGTGGCAGATGAAAGCCTGCGAGTTCCGGGATTTCCTTGAGGTAATCCCATTCCCGGTCTTTTTCCCCCTCCCCCTCTTCCCCAGGGGATAAGGAATTAAGATTGGGTTCCGAGGGAAAAGGCCCCATGGTTTCCAGGTAATTGTTCAAGGCCCCATAAACCTTTTCGTCTTCCGCCTTCAACCGGCCGGCCTGGCCATGGGCTTCCCGCAGCAGGTATACCCCATGGCCGGCATCCACTGGATGAAAGCGCTGGCCGGACTGGTTTTCCGTCTCCTCCAGAAGGGCCCGGACCTGTTTCTTGGAAACTTCCAGGGCCGACAGGTCCTGCAGTCCCCGGTCCCAGTTCATGAGCCCGAAAACCAGGATCCGACCCTGAGGGACCTGGGGCAGGACCAAGGCGAGCAGGCGGTTACCGAGGTTGTCGAAGTCCGAAAGGTACCCTTCCGGAGACTGGGTCTCCGTTTGCCTCAGGACCCCCCGGCGGCCTCCCGGCTCCTTTTCCGGGGACCGGACTTCCCGTCCCCGCTGGCGCAACTGATAAATTCCCCCTTTGATGCCCCGCCGCAGGGGTTTGGCTGTAACCCGTTCAATCAACTCCTGGAGCAGGGAACCGTTCCAGGGATCCGGCAGGTCGACGACCTGATGCAGAAAAAAAGAAGCGAAGGGGGGATCTGCCTCCAGTTCCAGGGCCAGACCCTCCAGAAAACTATCCTTTTCCACCGGATTTTCGTAGAGCAGTCGCACCTGATCCAGCCTGTCCCGGGCCCTTTCGAGCATCCGGGGGTCCTTTTCCGGGGCCGGACGGTTCCGCGGTTTTTTTTGTCGACTGGCCATTACCTCTCCCGATCCGGCTTCATAGGCACGGCCGGACCTTTTCCGTTCCTGACTTACTTTATTTTGCTGATCCTCTTAGGGCCAAAGCCAAATTGATTATTTTGCATGGGCATTAATCATTTGTCCATCAGAAAATAATCGGGAGTTACGATGACGGCCAAGGCCGGAAAACATAAAAGCCAACCTGGCTGTGGTTGGCTTTTATTGAGGAAAGGAGAAAAAGAGATTGTTTACTTGCCTTTTTTTCTTTGCACAAGCCATGCCAAAAAAGAAAAATAAGAGCACATTTTATTTAAGTTATTGTTATTATATGATATTTAAAAAAATAGCGCTCGGCTTAAACCAACCGGTTTGGGTTCGAAAACTCTTTTGAGTAAAATTTTTTTTACAAATTAGAGGCCTCCACAGAGACATTAAAATATAACATATTAAAATAATTATATTAATTTAGTAAAAATTTTTTTACCGCCCTTCGGGGAAGCAGGATTTCCTTTTTCTGTTACAGGACACCCAGTCAGGTCAGTCCGAATTTTCGCATTTTGTATTTAAATAAATTCTTTTCAATCCCCAACAAATCCGCCGCATGGGACTGGACATGACCGGTCTTGGCCAAGGCATCGACGATCATCTTCTTCTCCACCATCTCCAGCACTTCGTTAAGCTTCAGTCCCGGAGGGATAACCTGATCAGGCGACCATTCCGCTCCGGGCACGGGCTTGGGTTGGATCGGAAGGTCCTCCACCTGAATGGAAGACCCGGAGGAAAGGATAACGGCCCGTTCCAGCATGTTTTCCAATTCCCGGATATTCCCCGGCCAGGGGTAATCCCTCAGGGCCGTCATGGCCTCCGGACTCAAGGCCGGGGTTTCCTTGTTCAGCTCTTTGGCAAATTTCTCAAGGAAATAACGAATTAGCAGCGGCAGGTCTTCCCGCCTTTCCCGCAGGGGCGGCACCTCCACATGGACCACGTTCAATCGATAGTAGAGATCTTCCCGGAAAGTCCCCCGGGCCACTTCCTCCTTCAGGTCCCGGTTGGAGGCGGCAATGACCCGCACGTCCACCTTGATGGTCTTGTTTCCGCCGACCCGTTCGAACTCCCTGTTTTGGAGGACCCGCAGCAGCGTCACCTGAACGGCCGGGGCCATTTCCCCCACCTCGTCGAGGAAAAGGGTCCCCCCGTCGGCAATCTCGAACCGCCCCTTGCGCTGGCTGGTGGCTCCGGTAAAGGAACCGCGTTCGTGGCCGAAAAGTTCACTCTCCAGCAGGGTCTCGGCCAGGGCCGAACAATTGACCGATATCATGGGCTTGTCCCGCCGGGGACTTTGGGCGTGTAGGGCCCGGGCCACCAGTTCCTTCCCGGTCCCGGATTCCCCGGTTACCAGGACTGTGGCCTTCGTAGCAGCCACCTTCTGGATGAGTTCCCGCACCTGCTGAATGGCCCGGCTTTTTCCGATCAGATCGGAGGGACCGAACTTGGCCTGCAATTCTTCGGACAGAAAGCGGTTTTCTTTGATGACCCGCCACAAGGTCAGGGCCGTAGCCACCGTCTTTTTCAGGATTTCATTGTCAAATGGTTTGGTTATGTAGTCATAGGCCCCTTTCCGCATGGCCTCCACGGCTTTTTCCACGGTGCCGAAGGCAGTCATCATGATCACCGGCATCTGGGGATCTTTCTGCTTGACCCGTTCCAGCAGTTCGAGCCCGCTCATACCGGGCATCTTCATGTCGGTCAGCACCAGATCCGGGTCCGTTTCGGCCAGGATCTCCAGGGCGCCCTGAACGGATTGGGCGGTAAGGACTTCATAGCCCTCTTCGACCAGCAGCTCCTTCAGGACCAGCAGGTAATTTTTTTCATCGTCAACAACCAACAAGGTTTCCATGATGGTCTCCCGGATTTCAGCCAGGCTGACGGGGCAGTCGAATCCGGACGGCCGTCCCCCCCCCGGGCGGATTCTCCAATTCGATCGTCCCCTTATGGGCTTCGACAATATTTTTGACAATGGCCAGTCCGAGACCGGTCCCCTTCTCTTTGGTGGTAAAAAAGGGATCAAAGGCTTTATCCAGGGCCTCGGAATTGAGGCCCGGGCCGAAGTCGCGGATTTCCACCTCCGCCTCAGCAGGGAAATTTCGCAGGCTGAGGCTCAGGGTCCCCCCTTCAGGCATGGCCTGCAGGGCATTGATCAGGATATTCAAAAACCCCCGGTAAAGCTGATCATAGTCTCCCGGAACGACTACCGGGCCCACCGGAAAAAATTTCTCGACCGCCACGTTTTGTTTGGCGATCTCCGGTTCCAGAAAGGCCAGATTTTTTTCTAAAAGCTTATCCAGCTCCAATGGCTGAATCCGGAGCACCTGGGGGCGAGCGAAATCCAAGAATTCGGTAACCACCCGATTCAGCCGGTCCGACTCCTCCCGGATGACCGAGGCCAGCCGGTTCTCGGGGTCGTATTGGCGGACCTTTTTCTCCAGCAGGTCGGCCGTGCTGCGAATGATCCCCAGCGGATTCTTGATTTCGTGTGATACGGAGGCAATCATGGCCCCCAGGCTGGCCATGCGCTCGGCCTGGTGCAGTTGGCCCAGCAGTTTCTTGCGTTCCTCTTCGCGCTTTTTCATAATGGTCTCACCCCGTTGAACAATGAAGAGCAGGATCACGAAAAGCAGGGCGATCAAGCCGATAGAGAGGAGGAGCAGGAGATACTGGTCCCGGAGAATGTCCCGATAGTCTTCGGATATATCCTGGGTGATTTCAAAGACGCCCAGGATCTGGCCGGTCCGGGCCCCGGTCGGGCTTTCCACCTGAAAGGGGATCGTGGTGATCAGCTTCCGGGAGGGCGGTTTTTCCCGGGGCCAGATCTCCAGCAATACATCTTCAGAAATGAAACGCGAGCTGTATTTCCCTTTCATGGCCTTTAGATAATCGCTGCCGCCCTGGTCCTTTTTCCCCACCTGGGTGCGATCGGTACTATAGGCCAGGACCCGGCGGGGATCGTAGATGTTCACTTTTTCGATCTTGAAGTTGTAAATGGTGTTGCGGATGATCTTGTCCAGACGAGCGAACTGGTCCGGATTCCGAAGCTGCACCTGCCCCGTGGCAAAGGTAACCGGCACGACGAATTGAAAAAAGACCTGATGGTTGAGGTTCTCAGCCAGAAGCAGGGCGAAAGACTCCGTTTTCTTCAGCAGGGCCTCCTCCGAACGCTGGGTGATCAGGATGGACAAGGCCAGGGCGAAGAGCAGCACCACCAGGAAACTGCTCAGGAAAAAATACTTGACCAATTTGAAAGGCTTGACGGTTTCGGGAGGGCTGCTCATTGTGGATTTCGGATTTTTGCCCCGGTTATTTTCGTCCTAATTCGACGTTCGCTGTTGGACGTTCGATGTTCGCTGTTCATTTTTTTCGTATTAAATTATAAACCGGGATTCCGTTTTCAAAAACGGTTCCCAGTCCTGGATCGAATTTTCATACCCCTTTCGTCCCAGGAGGGCGTAGGCCAGGTTTTTTCCTTCTTCGACGCCTGGCTGCTCCAAGGGGTTAATTTCCAGCAGTTGACCGCAGAGGTAGGTCTCCAGTTCGAGCAGGAAAAGGAGCTGTCCCACGGTAAAGGGATTGACCCGGGGCAGGGTGATCAGCAGGCTGGGGCGGCCGACGCGGGCCAGGGTCAGGCGGGTGGCCTGCAATTCGGACTGGATCAATTCGTTCAGCGAATGGCCGCTTAAATCGTTCCAGGCCTCGATGGGAGGGCCGGCTGCCGGGATGGGCAACGTGGCCCCGTAGGCTTTGACTCCCACGAAGGTAAACAGCCCGTCCGCCGGACCTTCCAGGGGGGGCCGCGACTGGGAACGCTGGTTTGCGGCCCCCAGAGCGCAGACCGGCGTCTGGCCCGTCCGGATTTCCCGGCCCTGCCTATCGACTCGCTGGCCGAGACTTTCCACCCACAATCGGGCAAACCAGTCGCCGATGCCGCTCAAGGCATCCACATAGGGCATGAAAACCCGGATCGTTCTTTTCTTCTCCCCGCAGGCCAGAAAGGCCAGGGCCGCCCCGAGAGCGGCCGGATTTTTCCAGAGGGATTTATCCCGGCAGCGGCGGTCCATGTCCCGGGCCCCGGCCAGGAGCTCCTCGATATCGATCCCCACCATGGCCGCCGGCAGGAGGCCCACGGCCGAGAGGATGGAAAATCGTCCCCCCGGCAAGGGCGGGATTTCAAAACCGGCCACCCCGTCCCCCCGGATGATTTTTCGCAGATTTCCGGCCTCCGGATCGGTGGTGACGACCAGGTGCTCCGACTCTTTACGGTTTCCACCCCGGCGTTTGAGCAGGTCCCGGACGATCAGATACTGGCTTATGGTCCCGGCCGTGCCGGCGGATTTACTGATCACCTGGAACAGGGTCTTGCGCAGGTCCACCAATTCCAGCAGGGCCTGGAAGCCGTCCGGGTCGATGCTTTCGGCCACAAAGAGACGGGGGAACCCCTTGCGCATGGTCCGCGAAAGCAGGTTGAAGGAGGGGGGATTCAGGGCCGTCTGCAGGGCCCTGGCCCCCAAGGCCGATCCGCCGCTACCGAGCACCACGAAATTTTCCACCCAGCCCTTGACGCCCCGGACGTATTTTTTGATTTCCTGGACCAGGCCGGGCTGATAGGGAACGGTCAGGAAAGGGAGTCGTCCCGCTTCCCGGTCGCTCTCCAGTTTCTGCTGAATGGCGGTCAGGCGGGGGGAAAGACGGTCCAGGTCAGCCGAGGAGATGCCCGCCCCGGGCGCCAGCGGCGGCGCCATCATGAGGTTTGCATCCAGCTCCAGCTTCATCTCCTCCGCCCAGCTCGGGTCCTGCCAACGTTTCATAGAATGCCGACTCCCTATGGTTTAAATCCCCCCTGCCCCCTTTTCCCAAGGGGGGGAGTTGAGATGAAAACCCACCCTATTGGCTTGAGGTCCCCTCCTTATATCAATAAAGGGAGGAAGGATAGCGACGCTGCCGGCTTGGCCCCTCCCCTTTATTTATTACAGACCCCCATCCCAACCCCCGCCGAAGCGGGGCAGGCTTTCCCCCAAGGGGGAAGG
>JALOOY010000516.1 GCA_025454185.1 Thermodesulfobacteriota bacterium | reverse complement strand
CGGAGCGGATGGCGATGGTCACGACGAGGTCTCCTTACAGCAACAATTAATAATTAACAATTAATTATTATAGTGTTCTTTTACCCTGAAGATGACAAGCAACATGCATCTTATCGGCAGATTCCTCCTTTTTCTTGAACGCTTTTACCGGCCCGGGAAATACCAGGTCCCGCCATGCTGGATCAGCGGGGCCTCCTTTTCGGTCCAACCCGCGGCCTGGGCGGCGGCCCGGTAGTCCTGAGGGGGCAAAGTCAGCGGTTCGTCGGTCAGGTCAAAGACCCCCCACTGCTGGGGAATGATGGCCCCGGCCCGCAGCTCCCGGGCGGCCCGGACGGCTTCCTCCGGGTTCATGTGGTGGGTCTTCATGAACCAGCGGGGCTCGTAAAGGCCCACCGGCAGCAGGGCGGCATCCAGGGGACCGTACTTCCGTCCGAACTCCCGAAAACCCTGAAAATATCCCGAGTCCGCCCCGAAATAGACCTTGCGGCCGCCGCCTTCGATCAGCCAGGATCCCCAGAGCCGCTTGTTGGTATCGAAAAGGGTCCGTTTGGTCCAATGCTGCACCGGCAGCAGTCGATAGGTGATCCCCTGATAGGTATACGTTTCAAACCAGTCCAGTTCCACGACCCGGGCCCCGGGGACCACGTCCTGGAACCAATCCTTGTAGCCCAGCGGAGTCAGAAACAGCGGTTTATTACCCAGCCGGACGATGCTGGCCTTGTTCAGGTGATCGTAATGGCTGTGGGAGATGAGGACCACCTGGAATTCAGGGAGCCCCTCCGGCGGGAGGGGAAAGGGCGCATGCCTTTTGATGAAAAAGGCGATGCTGTCGGGAAACACCGGGTCCGTAAGCACATTTTGATTTAAAAGTCGTATCCAGAGCGTGGCGTGCCCCAGGTAGGTGATGGAATCCCCCCGGCTTTCCACTTCCTGCACCCGGGTGGGAATGACGGGGAAACGGGGACGGATCTTTTTTTCTTCGGCGTAGGGGTTAGTCGAGAATTTCCATTTTAAAAATCGCAGCAAACCGCCCGGCTCTCCCTCGGGCAGCCAGGGGTTCAAAAAACCCCCCGGGTTCTTCCGGTGATGGGCCTTTCTTTTCGCCAGGTCCTCCAAATCCATATGGCGGGTCTGCTCCTGTGAAAAAACGAACAAGGGAATTAACAGGAAGGTTAACGCGATAAATCCTTTGAAAACATTCATGGTCTGAATTTGAACCCCGGCTGCTCCTTTCCTCAATTTTTGTCTTCTAATTCTAAGCCCCCGGTATTAAATTGCAAGGGTATTTCCATCGGCAAAGGACGGCACCCCATGGCGAATGATCAACACGAACCCCTGGAAGTGGTGGACGAAAACAACCGGGTCATCGGCATCCAAAAACGTTCGAAAATCCACCGGGAGGGGCTGCGCCATCGCTCGGTCCACATTTTTATCTTCAACGCCCGGGGAGAACTTTACCTCCAGAAAAGGTCGCCCGCCAAAGACCAGTATCCGGGATATTGGGATTCTTCGGCGGCCGGGCATCTGGACCCCGGAGAGACTCCGGAGGAAGCCGCGCACCGGGAGTTGGGGGAGGAACTGGGGATCACGGCCGCTTTGACCGCGATTTACCGCCATCCCGCTTCCCCGGAGACCGGCTGGGAATTTGTCACCCTCTTCAGCGGAACAGGAGACGGGCCCATGCGCCTGAACCTGGCAGAAGCCACGGAAGGGAAGTTCTGCACTGCCGCGGAAGTGGAGACCCTGTTAAACGACCCCCAGGAAAGGGTCGCCCCCGGTTTCCGTCTGCTGTATAGGTTGTTTAGAAAAAATCAGTGGATGTAAAGGTGGGCCGTTTTCCGCAGCGCCGGATCTTCCAGCACGTGGAAAAAGCGGACCCGGGTCAGCAGGACCGGCGAAAACTGCCCCAGGGGCAGGTAGACGATCTTCTTGCCCTGGCCGGCGGCAAAGGTGTGGCAGAAAGAACGGGGCGGCCGGGCGGCCACATAGGCTACCAGGCCTTCCTCGCTGTAATCGATCCCGGCCAGCAGCAGACGCTCCCCCTTGGCCCCGGCCAGGTCAAAAAAACGGTCTTTCCAGATATCGACCATCCGCAAGGGAGGATAGCTTAGGACAAATCCTCCGTACTCACAGCGGGAAATCCCGGGACCGACCACCTCCTCTCCGGCGGGAGTGGCATAGAAGGCCATGTCCGATTCCTGTTCGTGTTCCCCCAGCCAGGTTATTTTCCAGGGGAAACGGGGACCTTGCCCGGAAACCGGCTCGTCTTCGTCGAAGACAAACACCACGGAGCCGACCCGGCCGCGCCCGGCCCTTTCCTCCCGCACATATATCTTGCTTTCTACCAGGTGGCGCAGCGTTTCCTTCACGTCCAGGCCGTCCAGCAAAGAGACCGTAAAGGGCTGCACCCGGACCTGCTCCTGGGACAAGGCCCCCCGGGCCTTTTTCTTCAGATAATCCCCGAATCCTTCCACCCGGATGTCTTCCGGCGGGTAGGAACAGATGGTATCGCCCCGCCACCTCTTTTTGAACTCCTGGCGCTCCGCGGGGGTGGTCCTTTTTCGAGCCGGCACCGGAACGAGTCGGCGGCGGAAGGAACGGAAGCG
>JALOOY010000515.1 GCA_025454185.1 Thermodesulfobacteriota bacterium | reverse complement strand
AGCCCTGGTCCTGCGTCCCTTCATCAGTCCTTTTTCCCATGCCGGCAACGCCCGCTCCTGGATTTCCCTGGGCACCCTGGGAGTCATGGCCTCCTTGGCCGCCTATGGCTGGGCCGGCACCCTGGGGACGATGGCGGCCCTGCGCCTCTTTCACGGGGCGGCCCACCTGGTCCTGGCCACGGCCCTCTTGACCGTGATCGTCCAGCGCATACCGCCGGGCCGGAGCGGGCAGGCCTTCGGGCTCCTGTCCATCATCACCCTCCTGCCCTATGCCGTGGTCCCGCCGGTGCTCAAGATTCTGATGGAACGGTTGGGCGGCTATCCCCAGGTCCTGATTTTTTTTGCCGGTACCATGGCGCTGATTTTTCCCCTGATTTTTGTTAGAGGATCGGGGCCGGGGGAGAGAACCTCTCCCGGCCGGCTGTCCCGGACGGAGATCCGGCAAAATCTGCAACAGAGGCAAATTCTGTTGATTTTGACGGCCATGTTGTTGTTTTATAGCGGGTATGCCCTGGTGTTTTTCTTCCTGGCCGGTTACGCCCGGAAACTGGAGATAAGCAACCCCGGTCTGTTTTTCACCCTGTCCACCTTCGGGGAAATCGGGATTCGGCTGGCCGCTTCCCGGTTTTTCGACCGGGTGAACAAAAAAGCCGCCTCCGGTCTGACCTTGTTGGCTCTGGCCGTGGGCTATCTGCTTCTGGGGCGGGTGGAGGGGGCCTACGGGTTTTTCGCCTTGGGTGCCTTGCTGGGCCTGGGCTGGGGCGTAGTGATGCCGGTGCTGAATGCCCTGCTCTTTGACCGTTCCGGCCCCAAGCTGCGGGCCTTCAACTCCAACCTGGGCCTGCAGATGTTTCAGGGGGGATTTTTTGTCGGCCCCGACCGTTCCAGGCCCAAGCTGCGGGCCTTCAACACCAACCTGGGCCTGCAGATGTTCCAGGGGGGATTTTTTGTCGGCCCGCTGGCGGGGGCCGTGGCCCTGCACCGGGGGGGATACGAAGTCCTTTATCTGTTTTGTGCCCTGTTGGCCCTGGCCGCCGCCGGCCTGATTTATTTGACCCCTGTCCCTAAGGAGGAAGCCGTTGTTTGATGAACCGATTGAACCCGGCCAGACCTGGGAGGTGGACCTGTTCCGCCCCGAGGATGCCGAAGGGGTAGCCCGTCTGTTTCTCCAGGTTTACGGGAAAGAGTACCCCATCAAGACCTTTGTGGAGCCGGTCCTGCTGATCGAAGAAAACCAGGCCCGGCGGACCATCTCGATCGTGGCCCGGACGCCTCGGGGAGACATTGTCGGCCACAATGCCATTTTTAATTCAGCCCCTTTCTCCGGTCTCTACGAATCCGGCGCGGGGGTGGTCCATCCGGAGTACCGGGGCGGGGCCGGGATCTTCGCCCGGATGAACGCCCACGGGCTGGAGCTGGGGAAGAACAGGTTCAAGATTGCCGGCCTATTCGGGGAATCCGTGTGCAACCACGTGTTTTCCCAGCGCATGTGCGCCAGGCTGGGGGCTGTGAACATGGCGGTGGAAATGGACCTGATGCCGGCGGCGGCCTATTCGCAGGAGGGCAGCGCCCGGGGGCGGGTCTCGGCGCTGCTGGATTATATTCATATTCAATCCAAACCCCAGACGGTTTTTATTCCGCAAGTGTATGGCGAAGCCCTCAACTTCATCTATGGCGGGTTAGCCGACGGACGAACTCAACGTCCGTCAAAGGACCCCATTCCGGCTGATGGCGTCACCGAGCTGGAAACCCAGGTTTTTGATTTCGCCCAGGTGGCGCGGCTGGCGGCAAAAAAGGCGGGCCAGGATTTTGAGCAAATACTGGCGGACCTGGAACGGGATTTGGAGGCCCGCGGCGTAGTCGTGGTTCAAATCTGGCTGAACCTGGCTTGGCCCTGGGTCGGCGCCGTGGTGGATTGTTTGCGGCGCCGTGGGTATTTTTTGGGGGGGCTGCTGCCCCGCTGGTTCGATTCCGACGGGCTGCTCCTGCAGAAAACCGCGGCCCGTCCCGGCTGGGAGGACATGCAGGTATACTTTGAACGGGCCCAAAAGATTGCTGCCTTGGCCCGGGCCGATTGGGAAGATATTAAGGAGAAGAGCCGATGAACGTGCAAGGGAATAAGGAAGAAGGCATTTTAACGATCGCGGTGGACGGCAGGATTGACGGGGCTACGGCGCCCGATCTGGAAGGCCGGTTGGTGGAGTGGCTGAATCAGGGGGAGAACAGGATCATCCTGGACCTGCAAGAGGTTTACTATATCAGCAGCGCGGGCCTGCGGGTGGTCCTCATGGGCGCCAAGCGGCTGCAGAATAAAGGCCGACTGGTGCTGGCCGGTCTGAAACCGGAGGTTAAGGAAATCTTCGAGATGGCCGGTTTCGACACCATCCTGAATTTTTACGATCAGCCGGGTTCGGCCCGGGAGGCGTTGCAAAACGGATGATCGAGGCCGAAGATGGAAAAAACCTGGCCGGCCCTGACTGAATCGGTGTCTGTAATTTGTCAATGGGTTCAGGAAACAGCCCGCGGCGTGGGGTTTTCCGAAAAGGAAGCCGAACGGTGGGTGCTGGCCGTGGAAGAGGTGACCAGCAATATCGTCCATTACGCTTATGGGGGCGGTGCAACCGGAACGATTACGGTCGAAGGTCTGCCTTCCGCCAGCGGCCTTACCGTCCGAATTTCAGACACCGGCCGACCCTTCAACCCGCTGGCCGCCCCTGATCCCAACCTTGATGCTCCCCTGGCGGAAAGGGAAATCGGCGGCTTGGGGATCTACCTGGCCCGGAAGGTGATGGATCGGATCGACTACGAACGGGAGGACGGAAAGAATGTCCTCACTTTGACCAAGCACCTTTCTGCGCCTCGTTAAATCCAATCGGTATAGACGCCACCGGCATGAGAGCTAAGCCTTAATCTGGATGTTGCAAAAGCCGAGGAGGCCTCAGATCCGAGGCGTCCAGGGCGAAGCTGTATAGGTATACCGCGAGCCCTGGAGAACGAAGGAGATGAGGCCTCATACGGCTTTCCCGGAGGGTAAAAAACAGGGCGGAATTTAATGAATATTATACCCCATCTTCGGTGAATTTCACCCAAGAACCTAAATTCCCCTTGAACCCCCATGGATATTGGTCCTTAGGTCTTTCCGCCCTGTTTTTTATGCAACGTGTAGGTTAATCCTCAGGCCCCCTCTCCCCATCGGGGGAGAGGGATGAGGTGAGGGGGCCTAAACTTACCGGGTAGACCACCATGTCAATGAATCGCATCCCACAGGTCTTCGGCCTCGGCCAGTGTTCCCTGGACCATCTTGGCCTCATCAGAGACTACCCTCCGGCGGACACCAAATGTGAATTCAGCGGTCTGACGGTTCAGGGCGGCGGCCCGGTGGCCACGGCCCTGGCGGCCCTATCCCGCTGGGGGATAGGGTGTGCCTTTGCCGGAGTGATCGGAGATGATCATTGTGGTGAGCAGATACGGACCGGTCTGGAAGCGG
>JALOOY010000514.1 GCA_025454185.1 Thermodesulfobacteriota bacterium | reverse complement strand
CTCTCCAAGGCTTCTTCCAGGGTCGTGGCTTCATGGCAGGAAGTGGTCCCCGCCGCCGCATAGGCCGCCAGGTTCTCCGCCCGGGCCCCGGCGGCATGGCCCTCGCGGGTCTTGTTGAGCCCCCGGGCCCGCGCATAAGCGGCCAGGACGCGGGGGTCTTCGCCAAGGACCCGGGGCCAGTAAGCCTCCCCCACCCCGAGGACCTGCGGTCGTTTCAGAATTTGTTCCAAGTCCCTGGGGCTTAGCCCCAGACTGGTTTCCAATTCCGGAAAGGGCGGCGTCAGGGACGGGGCCAGGAAAAAGAGACGCATGGGCTGCGCGGCGGCTTCTTCCAGGAACCATGCAATGCCGGCCTTGCCGGCCACGTTGGCGATCATGGCCATTTCCGTAACGGCGGTGGTGTTCCCGGTGGCCAGGGCATAGGGGGCAAAATTGGCGCAGGTGAAGATGCTGTCGAGATGGGTATGGGCATCGATGCAACCCGGAAGCAGGAAACCGCCCCGGCCGTCGACCACTTTGGTTTTCGGACCGATGGGCCCCGGGGTCCCGGGCCCGACCCGGACGATCCGGTCCCCGGACAAGGCCACGAAATGGCCGGGCAGGACCTCCCCGGAGTAGACATTGACCAGGGAGATATTTTGAATGATGGCAGCGGCCGGCCGCAGGCCTCGGGCCGTTTGCATGAGCTGACGCAATCGGGCGGCAGACGGTTCTTTTCTCCAGGGAGGGGACATAGCGGACCTCGTCGAGCAAGACGTTACAGGAGGAGGAAATCCTCAGGGGCGCGGGTCAAGGGGACCAGCCCCCCGGAGGTCAACAGGAAGGTATTCTCGATACCGACCAGGCCGTGCTCCGGGAGGATGACTTTGGGTTCCAGGGCCAGGACCATGCTCTCTTCGAGGGGCCAGTCGAAGGTTTCGGCCAGGAGGGGGAGTTCGTCCAGCTCCAGTCCCACGCCGTGTCCCACATAAGCGGCCCGGGAGGTGCCCGAGCCCATGAAGGTTTCCCGGTACCCCAGTCGGGCCGCCTCCTCCAGTGCCCAGCGGTATACCTCGGTTCCGGTAATGCCGGGCCGGGTCCTGGATTTCAGGATTTCCTGGACTTCCCGCATGGCGTCATAGGCCTTCCGGACGGCCGCAGCCGGCTCCCCCAGGGAGACCATGCGGGTCTGATCGACGATGTACCCGTTGAAGCAGCCGCAGTAATCGATACTGATCGGCTCATGGGCGCGCAGTTTTTTGAAGCCGGCGCCCTGGCTGAAGGCCGGTCCGATCCCCAGTCCACCGGAAGGGGAATCGATATAGGAAGCCCGGGTTCCCTCCGGGCCGGAAAGGATATGGCCGTAGAAGACTTCCTGGTTGAAGCCCCGGGTGCGGATATAGCCCTGGTGGCCTTCCCGGCGCAGGTAGGCCTCCAGCCGTCCGGCCAGTTCCAGTTCGGACATGCCGGACCGCAGGACTTCCGGGACCCGAGCCATCAGCCCGGCGGTCAGGTCTGCGGCCCGGGTGAGATTGTCGATTTCCCAGGGGGACTTGATCATCCGGCAGCGGCGCAGGGTACTACTGGCGTCGAGGAGACGGGAATTCGGGAAAATATGGGTCAACTGCAGATACAGATGGGCCGGCAGGATGTCCAGTTCCAGGCCCAACAGGGCCGGAGGCCCATAGCCGTTTTCGGCCAGAAGGGGCCCCAAACCGCTCAGGGATTTCAGGGGACGTATGGCGCTCAATGAGGATTCCTCCTCGGCCCGTTCGAGGTTTTTGCGAATCAGGAGCAGCGGTTCCTCCTGGACCGGCAGGTACAGCATCCCGGGCTGCATGGTCCCGGAATAGTAGAAACGATCCAGGTTCTGGAACAGGAGCCCGGCGTCAAAACCATTCTGGGCGAACAGGTCCTGCACACTGCGGACCCGGCGCTCGATTTCGAAGGAAGGAACGAAGAGCGCGGCCTGGTCGAGGGAAAAATTCATTGATAAATTATGCGGATCCCTGGCCGGGATGTCAATTCTTATCTAAAAGGATTTGACACGCTGTGTATTTAATACTAAGCATATTAAGGATTTGTTATTTTGTTAGTCTTCGGGGACATTCCCGGCCCCGGGCAGCTTGGTGCGGCCTCTCGCAATCAGGGTTAGACTTCCCAAGAGGAACTGTCCGCGGGATGGGGGGCGATTGCCGCCCCCGGTCTCGGCGTTCATCCCTTGCGGGGCGCCCAACAGAGGGCGGTCTTTTCGGACTCATGAAGCTGCGAACCAAAGCCTCACTTTTCCTTTCCCTCCTGTTGCCGCTGGTGCTCATGGGGCAGGCCGTCTATTCCAGCTCTTTTTGGAAAAAACGCTGCTGGCGCAGGTCCACATGCGTCAGGAGGAATTGGTCAGGCTCCCGGCGCACCGGCCGGCTGGACACCCTGATCCAAGACGGTCAGGACGACCTAAGCGGTATTTCCCGCCGCTTTCCGCCGGCTGCCCTAAGGCCGGGCCATTCCCCGCAACTCGAGGAACACCTGCGATCGGCCTTTATCGACAATGCCATGTTCGACAGCGGATTTTTCATTCTCGACCGGGAGGGCCGGGGACTGGCCGATTACCCGGTTTCGGAAAATTTCCGGGGCCGGGCCTT
>JALOOY010000513.1 GCA_025454185.1 Thermodesulfobacteriota bacterium | reverse complement strand
TCCAGGGCCCGCAGTTCGTCCAGCATGGCCCCCTTGATGCGGTATTCGGCGTAAGTGGAAAACTGGACCCGTTTGCCGGGATCGAATTTGCTCACGGCGTCCATCAGGCCGATGGCCCCGGCGCTGATCAGGTCCTCCACGGAAATATGGGCCGGCAGGCGCATGGCCAGGCGATGGGCGATGTATTTGATCAGGGGGGCGTATTTCAGGATCAGGGCCTCCCGCTCCTCCGCCGCCTCGACCTGAAAACCATAGATCGCACCGTTTTCGGTACCGATCCTCATCGAATAATGTTCGCTGGTTGCTTTCAAGATGGTCACCCTATGCACTCACGTTGATGTTGGAAACCTGCCAGACCTGCTTCCAGAAAAACTGGACGTTGCCTTCATTGCGATTACGAAAAGGCCGGTCCGTTAATAAACGGGATAGGTCCGTAAAACTTTTCCCGGCCGGTGAATGGGGAAAGAGTTCCAGCAGGGCCTGCTGTTTTTTCACGGCCATGGGAATGTGTTTGTCGAAGGGAATGAAGCCCAGGTAATCGAGGGACACGCTGCTCAGGAAACGGTCCGCGACCAGGCTGATTTTCCGGAAGACCTCCTTGGCCTCGCCCTCCTCGGCCGCGGCATTGATCAGGATCAAAAAATTTTTTTTCTGGTGCCGGGTGGCCAGGATCTTGATCAAGGCATAGGCATCGGTAATGGACGTGGGTTCCGGGGTCACCAGGATGATCGACTCCTGAGCGGCCAGGTTGAAATACAGGACATTGGTCGAGATGCCGGCGCCCGTGTCGATCAACAGCCAGTCGATGTGTTGCGACAACTGGTCCATTTCGTTGAGCAGACATATTTTTTGGGTTTCGTCCAGGTCCACCAGTTCGGGGACCCCGGAACCGGCCGGCAGAATGAGCAGACCTTCCGGCCCCGGCAGCAGGATGTCCTGTAGTTTTTTATGCCCGGCCAGGAAATGTTCCAGGGTAAACCGCGGTGTGAGCCCCAGCAGAATATCGATGTTCGCCAGCCCCAGATCGGCATCCAGGACCAGGATCCGTTTTCCCTGGCGGGCCAGGGCCAGCCCCAGGTTGGCCACCACATTGGTTTTCCCCACCCCGCCCTTGCCGCTGGAGATGGCCAGGACCAGGGGATTACGCCCCGGTTTTGGCGAGCCCCCGGGCTCCGCGCCGTTGACGGTCCGGTAGCCCGGGGCGGCCGGTCGGTCCTGCTTGATTAATCTCAATCCCTGCGCTTGATCCATCCGCCTTTTCCTCATTAATTCCATTGAATTTGGTCGATGATCAACTGGGCGATCCGGGTTTTGGTCGCCGGCTCCAGGTCTTCCGGAACCCGCTGGCCGCAGGTCAGATAAGACAGGGGCCGCCCTTGGGGCACCAGGTGATTGAACAGGGGCAGCAGGGCCTCGGTTTCATCCAGTTTGGTACAGACGTACCCTTCCAGCGGCAGGCACCCGAAGCGCTCGATGATGCGGTCCAGGTCGCTTTCCTTGGTGGTGGCGCTCAGCACCAGATGACTGCCGATGACCGGCGATACGCTCAAGAAATCCTGCAGCTCCTGTAGCATGGGCCTGTTGCCCGGGCTGCTGCCCATCGTATCGATCAGCGCCACTTCGTCGTCCCCCAGGCCTTCCACCAGGGGCGGCAGTTCCTCCGGCTGGGTGGCTACCCGTAAGGGCAAGCCCAGAAGCCGGCCGTAAATCCGGAGCTGTTCCACAGCCCCGATGCGGTAGTTGTCCACCGTAATCAGGGTCACTTTCCGGCCCTGCCGCAGGCTGAAATGGGCGGCCAGTTTGGCGATGGTCGTGGTTTTACCTACGCCGGTGGGCCCCACCAGGGCGAGGGCGCGCTTCCCCTGCGCCCCCGGCCGGGCCAGCGCCACGCCCGCGGAAAATTCCTGAAACAACTGGTCCTGGACCCGTTCGGCCGGCACCCCCGGCCCCAGCGTCTTTTTGGCCTGCAGCACCCGCAGCAGGGGGTTGACCCAGCCCGGGGCCAGACCGGAAGCGAGCAGGGTTTCCTGAACGCGGCCGTTGTCCCAGGACGGTCCGGGAAGGCCGCGGCCGGGCCCTCGGGCCCGCAGCCCGGCATGGCCGGCGGGCCGCCGGGTTTCCGGCAGCGCTTCCTGGTCCACGGCCGCCACGATTTCCAGGAGGGAACGCCGGGGCCGGCGGGGATCCTTGATCGATCGGGTGGATAAAATGAGGGCCTCGGGCCCCAAGGCCGCCTTGACCTGTTTCAGGGCCTCCTGCATGTTTCCGGCTTCAAATCTTCTGATCTGCATTAGAGTAAAGTTACCGTTCCTAAGGACTGAATTTTGGACTGGGCCGTCAGTTCATTATGCGAGATGACCACCACCTGGGGCAAAAACCGGTCCAAAAGCTTCTTGAGGTGGCGCCGGATGGTGGGCGAGCAGAGAATGACGGGCTGAAAATTCAAGTGAACGATTTTCTCCAGGGTCTGGTTGATGCTCACCAGGATCCGCTGGGCCAGCCCCGGCTCCAGGGAAAGATAGGCCCCGTAGTCCACTTTCTGGATCCCTTCCCGGAGGATGTCCTCCAGCTTCTGGTCCAGGGTAACCAGGGGCAGCACGCCCTCGCTGGTTTCGTATTGTTTGA
>JALOOY010000512.1 GCA_025454185.1 Thermodesulfobacteriota bacterium | reverse complement strand
CAAGGCTGGGCCGGATCCGCGGGGGAGGCGGTGCGGATAGTCAATACCCCTCCCTGCGGCATGGCCTGCAGGGCGTTCAACAGCAGGTTGTAAAAGACGTGCCGAATCTGGCGTTCGTCGCAATACACCTTGGGGACCGGGACCAGTTCTTTCTGAACGGTGACCTGGCTGGCTTCCAACTCCCGGCGAATCAACTCCAGTGCCCCCTCGAGGATCCGGTTCACGTCCGCTTCCTGGAATCGGCCCCGGGTGTCCTGGGAAAAGTCCAGGATTTCGTTCAGGGTCTTTTCCAGGCGTTCCACTTCGTTGATGATGACCTGGAAATAGGTCTGGACCTGGCTGTCATCCTGAAACCTCCGGTTGAGGCGGCGGACAAAGCCGCCGATGGACACCAGGGGGTTGCGGATTTCATGGGCCATGCCGGCCGCCATTTCACCCAGGGCCGTCAATTTTTCCGATTCCAACAGTTGCTCCCGGGCCGATTTCAATTCCCGGTTGGTCTTTTCGATAAAGTCATAAAGCCGGGCGTTCTCGATGGCTAGACCGGCCTGATGGGCCAGCATGGACAGGATGCGCAAGTCTTCCCGGGTAATGGTCTGGTCCTCGGCACGGTGATCCACGGCAATCACCCCAATGACCTTGTCTTTGGCGTAAATAGGCGTGGTGGCAAAAGAAGTGACTCCCAGTCGTTCCACCAGGGCCTTGTTGGTCCGGGGATCTTCCCGCGCTTTTTCGACCAGGAAACTTCGGCCATCCAATACCGTATCGGTCAGTATCCCCTGCCCTCTCTGCAGGGGAATTTTCAACCCCCGGAGCGCCCGGTCCAGGGCCAGGGTTTCGGGATTAAGGTGGTCGGCCCGGGCGATCAGCAGTTGGCTCAACTCCGGTTCGGGCGTTTCCCTTTTTTCCCCGCCCGGTCCGGGGCGGACACGGGCGGAGCTTTTTACCGCGTCGAGGGTTTTGGTTTCCTCGTTGACCAGGAGCAGGATGGCCCGGTTGAAACCCAGGCCCTGTTCCAGGGTGATCGATTCCAGAATGATGGCCAATAATTCGTGGTAGGAGGCCCGGGTCATCATGGCGCTGTTGATCTGATACAGAATCGAAAGACTTTTCACCATCTGTTCGTTGGTCCGCGCCAGGTTCTCGATCTGTTGAAAGGTCAGGGCATTCTCCAGCGAACTGGCGATAATATTGCCGATAGTGGACAGTATGGCCAGATCGTCCTGATTGAAACCGAGCTCCAGATCCATTTCCGGCGCGGCCACCCGGCCGTACACACACAACCGCCCCCGGTAAGACCCTTTGAAGGTCAGGGGCGCACACATAAAGGACCCGCCGGAATCGGGAAAGGCCTCGACCGCCCCCGACCGCGAGCGGTCGGGGGGAGAAGGGCGCGAACCCGGAGGAGCAATGTAGGCACCCTTGTTTTCCAGGGCTTCCAAACGCAGGTTTCCTCGGATGGCCGCGGGGACCAGACCAAAATCGGCTTCCACCTTGGGACTGCCGTCTGTCCCGTCTACGATGGTCAGGGCGGCGCCCCTGGCGTTGAGGACCTGGGCGGTAATGGAGACGGTTTTTTGTATCAACTCGTCCAGTTCCAGGGTGGCCCCGATAACCTTGCCCACCTGGTAGAGAACGCTCAATTCGGCAATGCGTTTTTTGGCCTCCGTATAGATCCGGGAGTTCCGGATAACCCCGGCCAGTTCCCGCCCGGCGATCTCCAGCAGGGCCTTGTCCCCCAGGTTGAATTCCCGGGGCTCCCGGGACAGGAGGCACAATACCCCGTAGAGATAGTTGTCATCCTCCACGGGCCAGGCCGACAGCGAGGCAAAACCCCGGAACAGAGGGATTTTTAAAAGACCTTTGTGGTCCTTGCGGTTCAAGCGGGTAATAAAAAGTGGTCGGTGATCCTTGAGGCAATCTACCAGCAGTTGCCGGGCCTGGGCGGCAGGCCAAACCTGGGGGGCGTTCTCCCGGGGGCTGACGCCCTTGATCTCCAGCGTTTCCTTGCTGGCGGACAGTATGAACAGGACCCCGCGGTCCACCCCTTCCCGCTGGCTGATGATGTCCAGAATCCCCTGCAGGCGCCCCTCAAAATCGATATTGGAATTGGCGACCTGGATGATTTTCTTGATCAGATGGACCTTGGTTTCCACCGGTTTATGGGTTCCTCTTTCCGGCCGCCGCCTTCTGGTAGAGGCCCTGGTATTCCACCGCCGACCGGGCCCAGGAAAAATCCTGGGCCATGGCCCTTTGGATCAGACGGGACCAGCGGGGTTTGTCGCGATAGACCGCCAGGGCCCGCTGGACGGTCTGGAGCAGTTTGTCGGCTTCGTAATCCCGGAATTTAAAACCCGTGCCCTGGTCGGTCTGGGGGTTATAGTCCTCCACCGTGTCGTCCAGCCCCCCCACAGCCCGGACAATGGGAATGGTCCCGTATTTCAGGGCGTACATCTGATCGAGCCCGCAGGGTTCGTAGCGGGAGGGCATGAGGAGCATATCGGCCCCGCCTTGGATCTGACCCATGACCACCACTTCCATATCCAGGTCCATCAGTTTGGTAAAGACCTGGCGGATGAGGTCCAAACCCTTGCGGTCCAGCAGCCGGGAAATGACGGCGACGATCGGGCATTCGCTCTTCCGTTTCAATTGGAAGCGCTCCTGCAGACGGGCCTTGCCTACCTTCTTGTTTTCCAGGGCGGCGGCGGAGAAAGGGGCCGGCAGGTGGGGATCGTTTTCCGGGTTCCAGATTTCGTAATCGACACCGTCCAATACGGCGTACAGATCCCCGCTGCGGTTCTGGAGCACGCCTTCCAGCCCGAAGCCGTTTTCCGGAGTCAGGATTTCCCGGCGGTACGTGGGGCTGACGGTGTTGAGAATATCCGCGAAGATGATCCCCCCCTTCATGAGATTTATCTTGCCGAAAAACTCCAGCCCCTGGGGGGTGAACAGTTCCCAACCCAAGCCGGTCAGGTGCAGGTCGTAATGCCAGAACAGTCCCTGGTATCCCAAATTATGAATCGTGAAAAGCGTGGCGGTGTTCCCCAGTTCCGGATGGGCGCCGTAAAGGGCTTTCAGGTAGACCGGAATCAATCCGGTCTGCCAATCATGGCAGTGGATCACATCCGGGCGCCATTTCAGGGCCGCGCACAGTTCCAGGACGGCCCGCGAAAAGAAGATGAAACGCTCGGCGTTGTCCTGGTAGTCGCCATATTCGTTGCCGTACAGGCCCTCGCGGTCATAGAGATCGTCCCGGCCGATGAGATACACCGGGAGAGGTTCCCGGAGACTGGACTGAAAGACCTGGGCGGATTTTTTCATCCAGGATATCGGGACCTCCAGTCGCAAGTCCAGGTTTTTAACGGCCGGCTTCAGGGGCTGCGCAAACCGGTACTTGGGCGTAACCACAATGACCTCGTGTCCCAGCCGGGCAAGATACAAGGGCAGGGCTTGGGAAACATCGGCCAGGCCCCCGGCCCGGGAAAAAGGAGCGACCTCGGAGGTGGCGAAAAGAATCCTCATGAACCCTCCGCTAAGGAAACATCCCTCAAGAATTTGGCGGCATCTTCCGGCGGGGTGGGGTTGATATAGAAACCGGAGCCCCACTCGAATCCGGCGATACGGGTTAGTTTGGGGACCACTTCGAAATGCCAGTGGTAGTACTCCTGGTGATTCTCTTTCACGGGGGAGGTGTGGAGCATGAAATTATAGGGGCGTTTGTTCAGGGCCTTGTCCAGGCGACGCAGGGTTTCGGAAAAAATCTCGGCCAAGGAGCGAAACTGGTATTCCGTAATTTGCGTATAGTCGGCGTTGTGGCTCTTGGGAATGATCCAGACTTCGAAAGGTGAACGAGGGGCGAAGGGGGAACAGACCAGAAAATCCTCGTTTTCGGAGATAACCCGCGTCTTTTGTTCCATTTCCTGGCGCAGGATATCGCAGTACACGCAGCGGTCTTTGTAATTGAAATATTTTTTGGAGCCGTTCAATTCCTCTGAGGCGATTTCCGGAATGACCGGCAGGGCAATCAGTTGGGAATGGCTGTGCTCCAGGGAGGCCCCGGCCGCCCGGCCCTGGTTTTTGAAAATGAGGATATAACGAAAGCGGGGGTCCTTGGAAAGGTCCACGATACGGTCCCGGTAGGCCCGCAGCACATCCACAAAACGGTCCAGGGGCATGGTGGACAGCGTCTCGGCGTGATCCGGCGTTTCGATAATGACTTCGTGGGCCCCGATGCCGTTCATCTTGTCGTACAATCCTTCCCCGACCTTCCCCAGACCGCCTTCGATGACCAGCGCCGGAAATTTGTTGGCCACTACCCTCAGGGTCCAGCCGGAGGTGTTGGGGCCGGTCCCCGAAGGCCGGTAGGCGACGATTTCCGGTGGGGTCGTTTTTTCATTTCCAGGATCAAAAGGGCAGAAACCTCCCTTGGCCGTCTCCTCCTCCGGGGCAAAATCGAAGGGCCGTTTGGCCCTTTCCGTAGAAATGATGACCCAGCGCCCTACGATAGGGTCCTTGCGCAATTCGGGCATAGCCACCTCCTGGACGATTGGTGCCTGCAGATCGGCCGGATAATACCAGACGCCAAATACTACCACTGTTCCTTTTTTTTGTATACGCCAAACCGTTTCTTTCCACTTGACAGGGGCCAAGCTCCTCGTTAAAAAATATAATGATGTTTGGTAATAGGCAGACCCCTTCCAGCGCCAGGTTTCTCCTCCTGTTCGGATGGATAATCCTTTTGACGGTGATTTCCTGCCGGTCTCATGTTCCGGTACCTCCGGCAACG
>JALOOY010000511.1 GCA_025454185.1 Thermodesulfobacteriota bacterium | reverse complement strand
AGCCGCCACAGCCGGCCGGACCCTGGTGGCCCTTGATCCGGACACCCAGACCACCGCCCGCTCCTATGAGGCGGCCCTGCAGGCCGCCGGAGGGTTGCCGGCTTTGATCGACCACTTGCTGGCCGGCCGCCTCGACAACGGCTTCGCCCTGGTCCGCCCTCCGGGTCACCATGCCGAAGCCCACAGGGCCATGGGTTTCTGCCTCTTCAACAACGTGGCCGTGGGGGCCGCCTACGCCAGGCAAAAACACGGGCTGGGGCGCATCCTGATCATCGACTGGGACCTCCATCACGGCAACGGCACCCAGCATTCCTTCTGGAACGATCCGCAGGTCCTGTATTTTTCGACCCATCAGTACCCCTATTACCCGGGAACAGGAGGGCTGGACGAAACAGGGGGGAAAGAGGCCCCGGGATTTACGGTCAATGTCCCACTGGCCGGCGGCTGTCTGGACGAAGACTTTGTCCAGATATTTGAACGTATCCTCCTGCCCATCGGCCGGCAATTCCAACCGGATCTGATCCTGGTTTCCGCGGGTTTCGACACCTACTACGAGGATCCCCTGGGGGCCATGATGGTCACCCCTCAGGGCTTTGCCCGCCTGACCCGTCTGGTCATGGAACTGGCCCGGTCCGTGTGCCAAAATCGGCTGTTGCTGGTCCTGGAGGGGGGCTATCATCTCGAAGGCCTGCGTCAATCGGTCCGGGCCGTCCTTAAGGAACTGAGCGGCCATTCGCTCCTCACCCTGGAAGAGACCCGGGAAGACAACCGTCCCGACCTGCCTGTGGTGCAAAGGGTCTGGTCGGTACAACAGAAATACTGGAAACGGCTATGAAACTGACTCCTGAAGAAGTCCTGCATATCGCCCAACTGGCCCGCCTGCATCTGACCCCGGAAGAGGTCGATCTTTTTTCCGGTCAACTGAACGACATCCTGGGCTACATGGAACAACTGAACGCCCTGGATACCGCCGGGGTGGAACCCACCTTCCACGCCCTGCACCTGGTCAACGCCTTTCGGGAGGACCGGGTACTCCCCTCCCTGCCGCAGGAAGAGGCCCTGGCCCTGGCCCCGGAACAGGCCCGTGCGGCCTTTGCCGTCCCCAAGGTGATCTGATGTCCCTGTCCGAACTCACCCTGACCCAGGCCCGGGAGAAATTAAAAAAGCGGGAGTGCAGTGCCGTCGAACTCACCCGGGCGCTCCTGGAACGGATAGACCGTCTGGAACCGCAAATCGGCGCCTATATCAACGTGTTCCCGGAAAGGGCCCTGGCGCAGGCGGAAAGGGCCGATCAACGACTGGCCCGGGGGGAAGAAGGGCTCTTGACCGGCATCCCCCTGGCCGTGAAAGACGTGATTTCCACCCGGGGTCTCCCCACTACCTGTGCCTCCCGCATGCTGGCCCGCTATCGCCCCCCCTACGATGCCGCCGTCATTACCCGTCTGGAGGAAGAGGGCTACGTCCTGCTGGGCAAGGCCAATCTGGATGAGTTTGCCATGGGGTCTTCCACCGAGAACTCGGCCCTGCAGACCACCCGCAATCCCTGGGACAAGGAAGCGGTACCGGGAGGATCCAGCGGGGGGTCCGCTGCGGCCGTAGCCGCCGCCGAGTGCCTGGGGGCCCTCGGGTCGGACACGGGCGGCTCCGTCCGGCAGCCGGCGGCCCACTGCGGGGTCGTTGGCCTCAAGCCCACCTACGGCCGGGTGTCCCGCTTCGGCCTGGTGGCCTACGCCTCTTCGCTGGATCAAATCGGGCCTTTGAGCAAAACCGTGGCCGACAGCGCGCTGCTGCTCCAGGCCATTGCCGGCCACGATTTCCGTGATTCCACTTCCGCCCCCCGCGCGGTACCCGATTACCTGAAAGAGTTGGAACGCGGGGTCCGGGGGCTGCGCCTCGGTCTGCCCCGGGAATACTTCATCAAAGAGGGGATGGATTCGGAGGTCGAGGCGGCCGTCCGCGGCGCGGTGAAGCACCTGGAGGGCCTGGGGGCCGAATGCCTGGAAATTTCTCTGCCCCATACCCCCTACGCCATCGCCGTCTACTACATTATCGCCATGGCGGAGGCCAGTTCCAACCTGGCCCGCTATGACGGGGTAAAATACGGCTTTCGAGAAGCGGAGAGCCGGGGGCTGCTGGAGATGTACCAGAAGACCCGCTCCCAGGGATTTGGCCCGGAGGTGATCCGGCGCATCATGCTCGGGACCTATGTCCTGTCGGCCGGGTATTACGACGCCTATTACCGAAAGGCCTCCCAGGTGCGGACCCTGATCATTCGGGACTTCCAGGAAGCCTTTGAAAAAGTGGATCTCCTGCTTACCCCCGTGGCCCCCACGCCGGCCTTCCGGCAAGGGGAGAAGACCGCCGATCCCCTCCAGATGTATTTGACCGACATCTTTACCATCTCGGCCAATCTGGCGGGAATTCCCGGCATAGCCCTGCCCTGCGGTTTCAGCGCGGGCGGACTGCCGATCGGCTTCCAGATTTTAGGGAACTATTTCGAGGAGGTCCGCCTGCTCCAGGCCGCCCGGGCCTTCGAACAGGCCACCGACTATCATCTCCGCCGTCCAAACCTATAAACAGCAAATCGGGGTAATGGAGTAGCGGAGTATTGTCCTAAAGACCATTACTCCAGCACTCC
>JALOOY010000510.1 GCA_025454185.1 Thermodesulfobacteriota bacterium | reverse complement strand
CATTTAAGTTGTTCCCAGTCTTCCAAACCCACCGGTTCCAATGGTTTTTCGTACTTGACGACCGAATCTCTCAGAGACTCCAGCCCCCTGATACCCTGTTGGGAATAAGGCAGAATCTTGAGAACCGGTCTTCCCCTATCCGTGATGATCAAGGGCTCCCCGCTTTCCTCCACCTGGCGAAAATATTCCAGGGCCTGCGGTTTAAATTTTGATTTGGATACCATTTGTTCCATGTGCCCCCCCTGAAATACTCTCCTATTAACCCCCATGCTCGGGGCAAGCACCCGCGAAACATGAAAGGTTTTTTCTTTATTCGATGTTCGCTTTTGGACGTTCGATGTTCATTTTTTATTTATAACCATGGTCATAATACTATGGTCATTCAATATGTCAAACCATTAATAACCGATCAGGAAGAACGGGACCTCTTCTCCAACCTCCCCAGGATCACGGAAAGGATTGCCCCCAGCAGGGCCACCGGGATCATCAGCCGGGGGGCCACACCCCAGGAACCGGCCGCCGAGACCATCGAGGCTAAGAGCGGCGGGCCTACGACCTGGCCAAGCTGCGAGCCCTGAACCACCAGTCCGTTGGTGGTCGCCACCAGCCTGGGGCTGGGGGCAAAGACCGGCGCCCCGCCGAAGACCGCGGCCGGCAGCATCCCGCCCACGGCGCTGAAGATCAGGCAGGCCAGGTATTGGAGCCCGAAGGGAAATGCCGATGAAAATATCGCCAAGCCACTGGCAGCCATGACCAGGCTGGCAAAAGTAATCATCCGCCCGCGCCGGACTCCCCGCTGCAGGAGCCAGCCCCCCAAAAAATTTCCGGGAATATTCACCGCCACCATGAGGGCGGTCAGCAGGGACGAAGAACCGGCCAGAAACCCACGGTTTTCCATCAGGAGGGTGGGGAAAAAGCCCATGACCGTCCCCCACTGGAGGGCGTAGGTGGAAAAGGTCAGAGCCAGGACGAGAGGACCGGGCGCCGCAACCGTCCGGACCACATCCCTGAGGATCTCTCGCCAGCCGGTCTGCGGCCCCCCTACAGGTCGGGGCAAAGCCCCGGTGCGGTTTCCCAGGACCAGGGCATACCCGAACAGGATCAGGGCGTTGGCCCGCCAAAGGCCCCGCCAGCCGAAATGCCCCAGGATCAACGGAGACCCGAGCATGACCAGTGTCATCCCGATGGGCACAAAGGCGCTCCAGAACCCCAGGGCCAGGCGAATCCGTTCCGGCCGGACGATCTTGAAAATCAAGGCCGGCGTCGCCGTGGCGATAACCAAAAAGCCGAGGCCCTCCAGGACCCGGGTCCCCAGGAGCAGTCCCGGGCTCCCGGCCAGGGACCCGGCCAGGCTGCCGACGCTTTGAATCACCAGCCCCCATAATAGCAGACGCCGATGTCCCAGGCGATCGGCCAGGGCACCGGCCAGGGGTCCAAGGAAAAGACCGATCACATTAAAGATGGAAATGGCCCAACTGGCCACGAAAAGGGTCATCCCGAGATCGACCCGGATCCCCGTCAGAACCGGCGGCACCTTGCCGATCTGGAAGGAGGCGACGACCCCGGCGCCGATGAGGAGAAAGACCTGCCCCCAGGGGGTGACTTGCGGGTCGACTCCTTTGGTTGTTTTTTCTAAGGTTTTCATAATCGGAATGCGGATCAAACGCGCCCTGATTATTAAGGAAATTTCAAAGTTCCTCAAGGGTTTTCTGCGGCCGACTAAATAACTTTTGAGGAAAAGACAGCAATCAGATATATTCTGATTATCTGAATAGGAGGATATTCAAATGGAAGAATACGGAACCCTGACCAGACTGATCCGCATTCGGTCCCGAGGGCAGATTACCATACCTCAGGAGCTTCGCGAAGCCTTACAGATCGATGAAACGATGGGCCTGAATGTCTTGCGCGTTGGGAAGGCGCTTGTCATGACGCCGAGGCGTTTGGAAAGGGCCTCACTGGCCAGGGAGATGGAAAAAGAATTGAATCAGGAGTAAGGATAGTCTCCCCGGGGGAATTTCTGAAGCATTTCGAACAGAGCTATTTGGCGCCCGAGGAAAGGGCCTAACCAAGGAGACCCGGTCGCCCCCGCAGCCGACTCCCACAGGGGCGGACCAGGCAAGAGAAAAGGTGCTAAGCGAAGTATCTTTTCAACAAACCTTCCAGTGCCCGGGCATGGCGACCCTCGTCGCGGGCGGATTCGTCGAAGAAATCATGGGCCGGGTCGCAGTTGCACTCCTTGGCCCGCAGGGCCGCTTCCCGCTTGCCCTTGTTGGCCATGCGCTCGCCTTTGAGCATGCGCTCCATGTTTTCCTTGGTACTGGTGGCCACCAGGCCGTTCAGTTCGGCAAACTGGGCGGCATGGTTGGCCTCGTCCCAGGCGATGTCCTTCAGGGCCCGGGAGACCTCCGGGAATCCTTCCCGCTCGGCCACGCGGGCCATGGCCAGATAGAGGCCTACTTCGGCGGTCTCCCCCCGAAAGTTGTCCATCACGTCCTTTTCCACCGGGGTATCCTTGGTCACCCCCACCAAATTTTCAATCACCAGCTCACTCATGACTTGCTCCTTTCGCTTCTTAATATAATGAATTAATCAACTTGATTTATACTCGGCGTCGAGCACCCGCGAATAATTATAATTCAT
>JALOOY010000509.1 GCA_025454185.1 Thermodesulfobacteriota bacterium | reverse complement strand
TTTTATAAAAATCTGGCCCTCTGGCTGGTGATCAGCCTGGTCATGATTGCCCTGTTCAACCTGTTCAATAAACCCCAGACCACCAAGGAGCCGGTGAGCTATACGGATTTTATGGCCTCGGTGGAAAAAGGGGAGGTCCTCAGCGTCACCATTCAGGGCGACGATATCCAGGGCTTTCTGGTGGGGGGAAAGAAATTCAAGACCTTTGCCCCCCGGGATACGGACCTGATCAAAACCCTGCGTGAAAAAGGGGTACGCATTACCGCCAAACCCCTCGATGAGTCACCCTGGTACATGACCATCCTTATCTCCTGGTTCCCCATGCTGCTGCTGATCGGCGTCTGGATCTTTTTCATGCGCCAGATGCAGGCCGGCGGCGGGAAAGCCATGGCCTTCGGCAAGAGCCGGGCCCGCCTGCAATCGGACCAGGGTCCCAAGGTTACCTTCAACGACGTGGCCGGTATCGAGGAGGCCAAGGAAGAACTGCGGGAGATCATCGACTTTTTGAAGGACCCCAAGAAATTTACCCGCCTGGGAGGACGCATCCCCAAAGGGGTACTGCTCATGGGTTCGCCGGGAACCGGCAAGACCCTGCTGGCCAAGGCCATTGCCGGCGAGGCCGGTGTTCCCTTTTTCAGCATCAGCGGCTCCGACTTCGTGGAGATGTTCGTAGGCGTAGGGGCCTCCCGGGTCCGGGACTTGTTCATTCAGGGAAAGCGCAACGCCCCCTGCATCATTTTCATTGATGAGATCGACGCCGTGGGCCGGCACCGGGGGGCGGGGCTGGGCGGCGGCCACGACGAACGGGAACAGACCCTGAACGCCCTGCTGGTGGAGATGGACGGGTTTGAATCCAGCGAGGGTGTCATCCTGATCTCGGCCACCAATCGCCCGGATGTGCTCGATCCGGCCCTGCTTCGTTCGGGCCGCTTCGACCGCCAGGTGGTCGTGCCGGTCCCCGACATCAAGGGGCGGGAGGAAATCCTGAAGGTCCACACCCGGAAAAGCCCGCTGGCCGAGGGGGTGACGCTTTCCATCCTGGCCCGGGGGACCCCCGGTTTCTCCGGGGCCGACCTGGAAAACCTGGTCAACGAAGCGGCCCTCATGGCCGCCCGCCTGAACAAGGAAAAGGTGGACATGACCGATTTCGAGACGGCCAAGGACAAGGTCATGATGGGGACCGAACGGCGCAGCATGATCATCAGCGAGGAGGAGAAGCGCAATACGGCCTACCACGAGGCCGGTCATACACTAGTGGCCAGGCTGCTACCGGGCACCGATCCGATACACAAGGTGACCATCATCCCCCGGGGCCGGGCCCTGGGGTTGACCCAGCAGTTGCCCCTCGATGAAAAGCATACTTATCCCAAGGATTATCTGCTGAGCAACCTCGTCATCTTTCTCGGCGGCCGGGCCGCCGAGGAACTGGTCCTGGGCCAGTTGACCACCGGCGCCGGCAATGACCTGGAAAGGGCCACGGAATTGGCCCGCAAGATGGTTTGCGATTGGGGCATGAGCCCTGAACTGGGGCCCCTGACTTTCGGCAAAAAGGAAGAGCAGATATTTTTGGGCCGGGAAATCGCCCAGCATAGGGATTACAGCGAAGAAACGGCCCGCAAGATCGACGTGGAAGTCAAGAAGCTGATCCTGGAAAGTTATGAACGGGCCCGGGGCCTGCTGGGCGAAAACCTGGAAAAGCTCCATCGCCTAGCCCAGACGCTGCTGGAGAAGGAGACCCTGGACGGGGAGACCATCGACCGGATCATCCAAGAGGGCACCCCGGCCGCAGCTTGATAAGAAAATAAAAGACGAACGTCCAACATCGAACAGCGAACGTCCAACATCGAATTTCGGATGGTAGTCCGCAAAAAATATCAATTAAACTGGGGCAAACACCGCTTGCTCCTGGGAGACCGGACCCTGATCATGGGCGTCATCAACGTGACGCCGGATTCCTTTTCGGACGGCGGCCTTTTTCTTAGCCGGGATCAGGCCGTCGCCCAGGGCGAGGCCCTGGCGGCCCAGGGGGCGGACCTCCTCGACGTGGGCGGGGAATCCACCCGGCCCTTTTCCGAACCGCTGCCGGCGGGAGAGGAGGCGGAGCGGATCATTCCGGTGATCCGGGAGCTGGCCCGACGCCTGCCTGTCCCGATCTCGGTGGATACCACCAAGGCCGAAGTGGCCCGGACGGCCCTGGAAAACGGGGCGGCCCTGGTCAATGACATCAGCGCCTTGCGCTTCGATCCGGCCATGGTCTCCGTCGTGCGGGACTTCGGCGTGCCGGCCGTTCTGATGCACATGCAGGGCACCCCCCGGGACATGCAGACCCGGCCCCGCTACGAAGACCTGCTGGGGGAAATACACCGCTTTTTCGAGGAACGCCTGGAGCGCTGCCGGGCCGGCGGCCTCCCCCCGGAGCGTCTGATCCTGGATCCGGGGATCGGTTTCGGCAAGACGTTGCAGCATAACCTGACCTTGATCAAAGGGTTGGCTTTCCTCCAGGACCTGGATTGCCCCCTCCTGATCGGCGCCTCCCGCAAGTCCTTTCTCGGCCGGCTGACCGGACAGGATAATCCCCGGGAGCGGGAATGGGGCACGGGTGCCGCTACGGCCCTAGCCGCCTGGCAGGGCGCCCATATCCTGCGCGTTCA
>JALOOY010000032.1 GCA_025454185.1 Thermodesulfobacteriota bacterium | reverse complement strand
ACGGGCATCTCCAGAAAAAATGATTCTAAGTTTCGCAATAATTTTAGATATTTTATGCAAAATATTTGCCAATAGTCAGCATCTGCGAAAAAATCGGAGGTTAGGAAATTTTCGGAATTGCCTAAAAAATATGAAACCTATTTAGGCTAAACATTTAGAGGATTTCATTATCCGGCAATCTCTCAAGTTATCACCCGCGGATGATAGCAAGCAAGGTTAGTTGCTATTTACAAATTCGGCCAAGTTCCTGGGTTCCGGATTAAGTCCGGAATGTCAGCCAACAAGAGGCCATTACCTGAGGACCTATCCCCAAAATGCATGGGTCTACTACCGGGGCTATCAGACTTTTGGAGGCCCCGGCAAAGCCGGGAGTTTACTTACGGAAAATTAAAAAAAAATTGACATCACCAATTTTTTTAATTATATTTTTTTTGTTGATTATAAAATTGTTCAAGGCCTTTAAAAAACAAGGCTTTTTTAGATATGGCAAGAGGGGTTAAGCGTAATGACAACCATCAAGGGAATAACCGCCCATCAAGAGCTCCTGCCTGCAGGGCGCAACCCCTACCACCAGCCGCCTACGACCCCCAAGACGCTCTCTATTCCCCCGGCCCGCAAGGTTTCCGCCCCCACGATCATCGACGCCGACACGGTCATCCTGGACCTCAACCTTGCAGATTGGCCGGCGGTTGAACCCGGGAGGGACATCCAGGCCCCCCAAGCAGCCCGGGAAAAGGGCTGGACCAGGAACCCGGACAATTACACCCCTTTTTTTTGGCGCAGGGCGCTAACAGCCTATACCCTCCAGATGTCCGCCCCCACTGCCTTCTTCTCTACCGGAGCGCAGGTCAATCGTCTGGCCTGATATCATAAAAAAACCATCAAGAAACGCTTGGACACTTGTGAATCCCGGCTGGGAATAACCCCCAATTAACGCGCCAACGATTATTCCGAACCTAATCTAATCCAGCCTCCCTAATCACCGTTATCCCGGTTTCCTCCGGGCATTAGAGCGGCACCTGTCAAAAATTTGAACAAAATAGGGCCATATCCATGGTCCTCGGCTCCCTGCAGGCGTTATTTCGGGTACTTTCCAAAGAATTCCCTTGTCTTTTTGATCAAAATTTACCAATAATTTAAGACTATTATCCGGTCATCCCCTTCCCCGTCGCGACCCCTTCGGATCTTTGACACCTCTTTCAAAAAATATTTAAGTTTTTCACCCTCCCGGCCGATACAGTCATTGAAAGGTTGAAAAAATGGTCATCACCAGCTACCACATCCAAAATATTTTACGCACCTACAGCCAGCAGTTGTCGGAAGGAACTCGTCTGGCCCGGACCCGTAAAATGGACCGGGTGGACCGGAATGACCTGGTCAAGATATCTACCGAGGCCCGCAAACAATATATGATCGAAAAGATCAGCCAGGAAATGGTCCAGAACCTGGGCAACGGCTTCGAGCGGAACAATACGGCCCAGGAGATTTTAAACCGCCTGAGCCAGGAATACGGACAGCCGCTGGACGTGGCCCTCCAGGAAAACCAGGGCCTGATTTTCCAGATAAAGCAGGACAGCGGTCCGGTCCGGGAAACCCTTTCGCCCGCCGACAGCGAACAATTGAAAACCAGGCTCATGGACATTACCAAAACCGTAGTCAGCAATAACCTGTTGTAAAAGGAGCCAGCCCATGAAGATCCAAGACGCCGGCCAGAAGGCCCAGATTATTCAATACGTAAATCAACACGCCAAGGCGGCCGAAAAAAATCAGACGGCTGCCGGCAGCGGGGCTTCCTTTTCTCCGATGGATCGGGTGGAGCTGTCTTCCTCTTCCCGCCTGATTCAGAAAATCCAGGAAGCGGCCCAGGCCGCCCCGGATATCCGGGCGGAAAAAGTAGCGGAGCTCAAGAAAAAAATCGCCGACGGCACCTACCAGGTGTCTTCCGCGGATATTGCCGGAAAGATGCTGAAGGACATATTGATCGAGCTGAACAAATAATCTCCTCCTCCCCATAAAAAAAGCCGGCCGGCGCCGGCTTTTTTTATGGGAGCAACCCTGCAGCGTCATTCCCGCCAAACATCAACAGCGCCGCCGTTATCCCAACATTTTCCAATTTGCCCGCTTTTTCCTGTTGCCCGTCGGCTCATTTCCCCTTGACCGGCACGGGATGACGGATAGCATAGGGGCTGTCGAACAGGACGACCTGCTTGCCCAGCCTGGTGCGGGTATTGATCACCAGCGGGGCCAGCAGGTTGGCCGTAATCTCCGGGGGCGCCTGCCGTCCGATGTTGACCACCGCCCAGGCCTGGACGCTGTTGTCCGGTGTTTCCAGGCCCAACAAGGCGGTGTCCTCGGGGTGGAGCTTAAGTGCATATTCGGGTTTCAGCAGCAGGGGGTCCAGGAGAACAAAGGCCAGGTCCCCATCCTCCAAAGACTGGAGCCAGAAAAAGGGGGACCCTTCCTTATGCCTGAGCAGTACGAAGCGGGTCAGGCCCGGAAAACCGATCAGGCCTTCCGGCAGGGAAAGGATTTCCTGTTCATCCACGGTCAGGGCACCAAAACGGCTGGTTTCAATCTGCACGGTGTCTACCTTTAGGGCTAACATAGTTGGTCCATTCCACTCGAAAATTTCTTTTTATCTGTTCGAGGCCCAGCCGGAGGCGGCTGCGCTACCACTTTACTATCCGATCTATTTTCGTATTGAACGTCCCTGCTCAGGTCGAGCACCCCCCAGCATGAGAATTCTGTATGCAGCTCCTTCGCCGAACGCCGAACACCCAACACCGAACGGTATTTTCGTATTACCCCAGTCGATCCGTCAGGTCATCGAAGGCCCCCACCTCGATCCGGGCCGCGGCCCGATTCTCCTCGTGGATTTTCCGGTAGATTTCATGGCGATATACCGGGGTCTCCTGGGGCGCCTCGATCCCCAACCGAACCTGTTTACCCTTCACATCGACGATAAAAATTTTGATTTGATCGCCGATGGCAACCTGCTCCCCGATCTTTCTGGTTAAAATGAGCATTTTCACCCTCCCTGGCAAAAATGATGGCTTAAACGTTATAGATAATTGGTCAGGCTCAAATCCCCTATGCGGGCCGTGGACAGCAAAACCGCCTGATAGGCCAGTTGGACCTGGTTCAACTCGATGGACAATTCGGCCACATCAGCGTCCTCCACCCGGGAGAGCTGCTCCGTGAAATCCACGGTCAGGGAATCCAGGATGCCCTGGCGCATTTCCAGCCGGTTGGCCCGGGCCCCGATGTCGGCCGTCTGGTTGTTGAGGTAGTCGAAGGCCTGTTCCAGACCGGTCAGCGACTGCTGAATGCCGGCCAGATCATTGTTCTCCAGGGCCCTTTTCAGGGTCCCCAGCGTATCGAAAAGCCCGGCAGCCATGAACACGGTCTGGCCGTTCCGGCCGGCCGTCAGGGTTTCGTTTTGGCCGATGGCCACCTGAAAATCGTTTCCGTCGCCGTCGTAGCGGGCCGTATCGATAGTCCCGTTGTTCACCTTGACGAAAGGCGCGGCTTCGGTCCGGTAACCGCCGAAGACATGGCGGCCGCTCACCTGGGCATTGGCCAGGGCAATGGCCTCGTCCAGCAGGTGCCCCACTTCGACGGCCGTACTGGCCCGGGTCTGGGCATTCTGGCCGCCGTTGGCCATCTGGACGGTCAGCTCCCGGGCCCGCGTCACCACATCCACCGTGTTGGACAGGGCGGTTTCACTGGTCTGCATCCAGGTCTGAGCGGTATTCAGGTTCCGGCCGTACTGCTCCAGGCGGTTCAGCAGGGTGCGGTAACCGAGGGCCCCCACGGCGCCCACCGGGTCATCCGAAGGGCGGTTGATCTTTCTCTGGGAGGCCAGACGTTCCTGGACCGTTTTCAATCCGGAGGCCAGGACCTGGATCCGGTCCTTCATGTCCGTAAAAATGGCTTCGGTGGCAATACGCATGGTTCCTCTCAGGTCATCTGTAACAGGGTTTGCAGCAGCTCGTCGGCCGAAGTCACCAGTTTGGCAGCCGCCTTGTAGGCGCTCTGCAACTGGATCAATTCGGTCAGTTCCTCGTCCAGGTTGACCCCGGAAATGGAATCCCGGAGTTCCTGCAGGTTGCCCATTACCGTTTGGTTAAAATCTTCATCCTGCTGCTTCCCGGCGGTCCGGGTGCCCACATCTCCCACCAGGCTGCGGTAATAGTCATCCAGGGAAGTGGTCAGCATGCCGGCCGGGACAACCGCCTGCCGGTTTTCATACGCCCACTTGCGGATCACCAGGGTGGTATCGGTCTGGAGGTTCAGCAGGGCCAGGACATTGCGGTTGTCGCCCGGCAGCGGAACCACGGGCGGCCCGGGATCGGCGACCGCCTGGGCCGCGGCCACGTTACCGGGGGTGTCTTGGACATCGGCACTGAGCCGGATGTACCCCGCCGCGCCGCTGTAATTCAACGGATCGAATACCGTTACATCGAAAAAATATTTGCCGTTTTCTCCGGACAGCGTGTACCCGGCCGTATGGAAGCTGTTGACCTGCTGGATAAGGGTCCCGGCCAATTCGTCCAGGTTGGCCATGTATTCCGGGATGATCTCATCCCGCAGGTCCAGGTAGCCGCCGATCTTTCCCCCGCTGAGATCACGGCTGATGTCGGCCGGCAGTTCATCCCAGCGGATGGCCGTCCCTTCCTGCACCAGTGGCCAGGACTGGGCCCGGTCGGCCAGCAGCAGACCGTTGGTGGTCATGACCGTTACCGAGCCGTCGGCGTTGTCCAGGCGCACGTTGCCGATGAGACCGGAAATTTTTTCCAGCGCCACGTTGCGCCGGTCCCGCAGGTCATTGGCCGTGGTCCCGGCCGCTTCACTGGCCACGATCTGGACGTTGAGTTCGGCCACCTGCCCGGAAAGCCGGTTGAGTTCCCGGACGGCCGCACCCAGGTTGTTGTTCATCTCGGCCCGGATGCGGGTCAATTCCGTATGGATGGTCTGGAACCGTTCGGCCAGGGCCGCGCCTTTGTGCAGCAGCGCCGTCCGTTCGGGGATCCCGGAAGGGTTGTCGGCCACGTCCTGCCAGGCATTCCAGAACTCGGCCAGAGGCTGGCCCAGACCGGTGCCGGCCCCGTCGTTGAACAGACCCTGCATTTTCTGCAGGTTGGCCAGTTCGGTCTGGGTTTCCAGTTGCTCGCTGGTTTTCTGCTGGATGTTCTGGGTGACGAAGCGGTCATAGTATTGGAAAACCGAATCGGCCACCACCCCCAGGCCCAGTTGCAGGCGGGAGGCGTTGCTTTCCAGACCCAAATTTTCAAAATTCAGGCTCTGCCGGGTATAGCCGGCCGTGCCGACGTTGGCGATGTTATGGGAAGTGACGGCAATGCCCTGCTGCTGCGCATAAAGGGCGCCCCGGGCGATGTTGAGGACAAAGGATATGCCGGACATGGGCTTAGAGCCTCCTGCTGATCAGGGACCGGGCCCCGGGTGCGGCCCGACCGTTCTCGTAACGCATATAGACCGGGGGTTTTTCCTCCGGCAGGGCCAGCAATGAAAAAAAATGCTCCACCAGGCGCAAGGTTTCTTCGATGTAGCGTTTGTTGCGGTCGTTCAGGGAAAAAATTTCCCTTTTCAGCCGGTCCAGATCCCGCTGGAGTTCCAGTGCCTGTGGGGCGGCCTTAACCGACCCGGCCGGGGAGTTCCCTTCCCCACCCGCGGCCTTAAGCCAGGCCCGGATCTTTTCGCGGATCTCCTTTACTTCCAGGACCCGGCTTTCCTTCTTCCGGGTTAGGCCGATGAGGCCGGTCACATCGCGCCTCTTCAGACAGGTCCATTCCTGTTCCAGCAGATCGATCAATCGTTCGCACCCGCTTTTTTCGGCCCAGAGCATCTCCACCAGAAACCGGCCATCGTGATTTTTCCCGTTCATAGTCTGCTCCCCCCACCCGTTCGGACCGGAAGGACCGGCGGGGAGGCGCCCGTTTCCTGACCCGCGCGCCCCTTCTCTTTTTCCAGGACCTTTTGCACCAGCACCTTGCCGAGGCCCAGTCCGCCCTGGTGGGCCATTTTTTTGCTCAATTCCCGGTCGAAGAGGGATTGATAAATATCCTTTCCGGGGGCCTCCCCCATGATTTTGGCGGGGAAGATCGTCCGGCGCATGGTCTGCAGGAGTTGATTGATAAACAGGGCCTCAAAATCCTCGCCGGCCTGCCGGAGCTTTTTGGGGTCCATCTTTTTTCCGCCCCGGCCCGTCTCCGCTGCCGGCGGGAGTTGCACGACCGTTGAAGCCATAGGTTTTATCGGCATTTTTTCCCGTTTCCTTAAGTTTAGATGATCTCCAGGTCGGCCTGCAGGGCCCCGGAGGCCTTGATGGTCTGGAGAATGGAAATCAGGTCCCGCGGGGTGACGCCGATGGCGTTCAGGGCCTGGACGACTTCTCCCAGGCTGACCCCCTGGGGGACGACCATCAGCTTCTGGCCCTCTTCCCTGACGGACACATCCGTATCGGGCGTGACCACGGTGGCCCCGCCGGGAACGGCCAGCGGCCCTGTCCCGGTTCCGCCCCGGGCGCCGACGCCCGGGCGCCCGGCCCCTTCCCGGGGCCCGGCCCCGGGACCAACGGCAGCGCTGCCGGCCGCGGACCCGGGGGCGGCACCCGGCGCAAAGGGCAGCGGCTGCGATACATTGTAATTTTCCTTGATCTGAATGCTGAGGTTGCCGTGGGCCACGGCCACCGTGGAGATCCGCACGTTTTCGCCCAGCACTACCGTGCCGGTCCGCTCGTTCAACACTACCCGGGCCACCGTGTCCGGGACCACGTCCAGCCGTTCGATGGCCGCGATCCAGTCCGTTGGATTCGGTTGGAACTTCTCCGGAACGGCTACCCGGATGGTGCCGGAATCGATGGTCTGGGCCGCGGCCCCACCGGAATAACGGTTGATGGCATTCTTGACCTTTTCCGCCGTGGTAAAATCCGAATTAAACAGGGCCAAAGTCAATTCCTTCTTGTTTTCCAGGCGGACCGCTATCTCCTTCTCGATGATCGCCCCCTTGGAAATGGTCCCTACGGTGGGATGGTTTTTGGTGACCCCGCCGCCGGCATTGCCGCCGGCCGTATATCCGCCCACGGCGATGGGACCCTGGCCCAGGGCATAGACCTGGTCGTCCACGCCCTTCAGGGGGGTCATCAACAGGGTCCCGCCCTGGAGGCTCTTGGCGTCGCCGATGGAAGAAATGGCCACGTCGATCTTGTTGCCGATCCGGGCGAAGGGCGGCAGGTTGGCCGTGACCATGACCGCCGCCACATTTTTTAATTTGATGTTGGCGAAGCGCTCCCGTTCCACGTGAATCCCCATGCGCTCCAGCATGTTCAGGGTTGAACGGACGGCGAAATCGACGTTGTTGGAACTGTCTCCGGTCCCGTTCAATCCCACCACCAGACCGTAGCCCACCAGTTGATTGCTGCGCATCCCCTTGAAGGAGGCAATGTCCTTCAACCGGGCTCCCCAGAGTGTTGACGCCAGGGAAAGGGTTAACCAGAGGATGCAAAGGATAGAGAAAAATGGATTTGGCAGAAATGTACGTCTGCGGTTCAGCCCTTTTTTCATTTTTTCACGGTCCCTCCTGTCGCTGCGCCCTATTTGTTTTCCAGCCCTATTGCCGATAATTGCTGACATTTTAGATTCTGGCCTCCGCTGGAAAAGGCCGAATCTACGGACAAGGGAGGTCAGAATCTAAAATGGCCAGATCCAATCCAGCAACCGGGCCACCAGACCGGGATGCTGTTTGTCGCTCACCACGCCATAGCCGCTCAGCTCGATGACCGCGTCGGCGATATAGGTGGACAGGACCACGTTGTTGGAAGATATATCCACCGGCCGGACTTCTCCCTGGATGTAGATATACTGGTTCTCGTTGTTCACCCGCACGTCCCGCGCCCCGCGGATCACCAGGTTGCCGTTGGACTGCACCTTGATCACCCGGGCCGTGATGAAGGCCGTCATGCGGGAGGAGCGGGTGGTGGTCCCTTTGCCGTCGAATTTGTTGCCGAAATCGACGGTATTGGCGCTGGCCAATTCTTTGATCATGCCCGCGTTCTGAAAGGTCTCCAGAATCCCGGCCCAACTGGCGTTCAAGCCGGACTGGCGGTCCAGCCCGGTGGTGGCGTTGTCCGTGGCCGAAGTGGATTCCACCACATTGATGGTCACAATGTCGTTGACCCGCGCGGCCTTCAGATCGGTAAAGAGATTGGCCGCCGTGGAAACGGCGTAGATGCCCCCCTCCTCCGGCTGGGCGGAAAGGGCCGACGGTACCGGCTCAACCGGCGGCGCGTTCAGCCGGTGCGAAGTGAGGGGCATGCAGGCCCCGGACAACAGCAGCAAAGCCAGTAAAAGGGGGCACCCCCTGCGGTATGGGAAAAACAGCATAAGCTACTCCCTTAGTTTCCGTCCACCCGGACCGTGCCGCCGTCCACGACCCGGCCCAGCAGCTCTTTTTTGCTGCTCAGGTTGACCAGCTTGACCCGGTCGCCGCGGCGGCCGGTCTCTTTGATCTCTCCCAGGCAGGATATGCGGATGTTGTTTTTATCCACGATCACCTGCACTACGTCCCCCTTTTTCACCAGGGGCGGCTCTTCGACCAGCCCCGAGCGCAGGGGTTCCTGCCCCTTGACCGTGACCATGGTCCGTTTGCCCACGAGGGTCCGCGGGTCGGCCACCGCATCCGGCGGGAGGAATTTCAAGTTCAGGGGCACCAGATCGATGTCTTCCTCCCGGATTTCTTCATGCCTTTTCAGATAACGGCGGGCCACCGCTACCGTTTGATAGAGATCCACTACGGCCTGCACCTGGCAGCGCTGCACTTCCCGCCCCTGGCTGTAAAAGGCCAGTTGGGCCCCCACCAGGCCTCCCCGGCGTACAGGGTCCGGAATCCAGACCTTGCAGGAAACCCGGCCGGCCGGAACCCGGATAGGCTCGTTCACCCGAATATCCCGGATTTCCACCTTCAGCCCCTGGTCCGGCAGGTTTTTGGTGAGGTGGCTCTCCAGCAGGGCCGCCAATTCCGGATAGGCCAGTTCCCTTTCGGCGGAAGCCGCTGTTTCTTCCGCCGCGGAGGCGCGGTC
>JALOOY010000508.1 GCA_025454185.1 Thermodesulfobacteriota bacterium | reverse complement strand
CCAAGCACCAGGCCATGCATGACAAACTGGCCCGGGCGGCCCGGGCCGGTGAGGCGTCGCCCTTCAACCGCTACGAGGGCCCCGAAGCTCCCGAACTGATCATCATCACCTCCGGCACAGGCTGGGATTACAGCCGCGAGGCGGTTGAGTTGCTCCACTTACAGGAAAGGGTTGGGGTCCTCAAACTGGGCCTGACCTGGCCCCTGCCTTCCGGCTGGCTCAAACCGTTCCTGGCGAAAGCCGCTAAATTTCTGTTTATCGAAGAGGTGGACCCCTTTCTGGAAGGGGGCGTGAAGGAATTCGCGGCCCAGATCGGCCCGGAAATCGGAGTCAAGGCGTTTTTCGGCAAAGGGAGCGGCCACGTACCGGCCTGGGGGGAACAGACGCCGGACCGGGTCATCGAAGCCCTGCGCCGTATTTTTGCAATCCCTTACGAGACCCGGGAAGCGGCTTATGATCAAAAAGCTGCAGAATGGATCAAAGAACTGGTCCCCCCCCGGGAATTCGGCTTCTGCCCCGGCTGCCCTCACCGGGCCACCTATTGGTCCATCAAAAAGGCCTTGAAGCTGGACGGCCGCGGGGGGTTTGTGGCCGGGGACATCGGCTGCTACACCATGGGGATATTTCCCACAGGTTTCCAGCAGATTAAAACCGTCCACGCCATGGGATCGGGCGTGGGACTCATGAGCGGTTATGGGCAGCTTGTGCCCTTCGGTTTTTCCCAACCGGTTATCTCGGTGGTCGGAGACTCCACCTTTTTCCATGCGGCCATACCGGCGGTGATTAATCTGGTCCATAACCACGCCCGGGCCGTCCTCCTGGTCCTGGACAACCAGGCCACGGCCATGACCGGCTTTCAGCCCCACCCGGGCCTGGCCGTCAACGTGCTGGATCAACCGGCGCCGGCCATCCCCATGGAAAGTCTGTGCGCTTCTCTGGGGGTGCCGGTAACCATTCTGGACCCGTACGAACTGGAAAACAACACCCGGGTCATCTATCGAGCCCTGCAGGAAACGGAGGGGGTCCAGGTCCTGATCCTGCGGCGCACCTGCGCCCTGGTCCAGGGCCGGGCCGGTGGGTATCCTTACATTCCGACAGTGGACCCGGCCCGCTGCCTGGGGGATAGCTGCGGCTGCCACCGCTTTTGTTCGCGGGTCTTCCGCTGCCCCGGTTTGATCTGGGACGCCGAAAGCGGGCGGGCTCGGATCGACGAGGTCATCTGCGTCGGCTGCGGGGTCTGCGGGCAGATCTGCCCCCGGGGCGCCATAACCCTGGAGCAGAAGGGGGCGGCATGAGTTCCGCTCTATTTAAAGACCCGGTTAATCTGATCATCACCGGCGTGGGAGGTCAGGGCAACGTTCTTTCTTCTCAGGTCCTGGGCCGTCTGCTGAGCGGCCGGGGTTTCCAGGTCAGCATCGGGGAAACCTACGGTCTGTCCCAGCGCGGGGGGGCGGTCATGAGCCAAATTCGCCTGTCGGCCCGACGGGCCTTCGGCCCCTTGATCCCGGCCGGCCAGGCCGACATTGTCGTCGGTCTGGAACCGCTGGAAGTGCTGCGCACCCTGGGGACCTACGGCCAGCCGGAAGTGCGGGTCCTGACCAACAACCGGCCCATCGTGCCCATCAACGTCCTTTCCGGCCAGGCGGTGTACCCGGAAGAGGAAAAGATTCGGGAAGCGCTGAAGGCTTTAGGCCGACAAGTCTGGTGGATACCCGCTTCGGAAACGGCCCTCCAGTTGGGCCAGGCCATTCTGACCAACATGGTTATGCTGGGGGCCTTGATAGGGACCGGGATGCTGCCCTTGGCCCTGGATGATTTTATAAAACTGGCCCAGTCTCAATGGGACCATAAAAGGGCGGAGGCCAACATCCAGGCGGTTCGGGAGGGAATTGCCCTAAGCGGATCTTTCACTGGAAAGTAATGCTTGAAATTATTTGACTGTCTGGGAACTTTCATGAATCTGGAAAAGCCATCGGGCCGGCTCATCATCTACGGAAAATCAGGCTGACCCTTCACCCGCCAGGCCCTGGAGGTCTTCCGGGAAAAGGACCGGTCCCTTACCTATTATGATTTGACCGTTGAGCAAGACCGTTTGCCGGAATTTCTGGAGCTTTCTCCGGAAAGGAGGGTCCCGGTCATCGTAGAAGGGGAGCGGATAACCATTGGATTGGGCGGCACCTGAAAGATCCGCTGAGGACTCCGCTCCGGGTTGAACGGGAATACCCCAGTGGTTCAACGATGTCTTCTGGCTGCTCAGCCTCTTTTTTCTCGGGCTGGTTCCGTTGGTGGTCCTGATCCGCCGCCGGCGGGACGCCATGGCCCCAATGGGCCATTGATGCGGTAAGCGGAGATTTGTTGACAGAGTAAAAAAAGATAGGCTAAAGTACCTGATTTTTGAACTCCGGAATGAACGGTAAACTGGGAAGGTCTATGGAAGCAGCCCAAGAGAATATCATCGATCTGCTGGAAGTGGTCAGCGAAGGAAAATCATTGTCTGCTTTGGTTCCCGAACCGAGGCCGGCCGAGGAGCCGGAGCCGGCCTTGACGCCGGAATGGGAAGAAAAGATAGCCCGACTGGTGCGGGAGGAAGTGGGGCGTCTGGTCAAGGGGGCCGTGGCCGAGGAGGTGGCCCGGCTGGTCCGGGAGGTCCTGGTCCAG
>JALOOY010000507.1 GCA_025454185.1 Thermodesulfobacteriota bacterium | reverse complement strand
GACCAAGGCCAGCGGGACCGGACTGGGACTCGCCTATTCCAAAAAAGTGATCGAGGGGATGGGCGGGACGATCACCCTGCGCAACCTTACTGAGGGACCGGGCGCCTCCCTGAACCTGAGGCTCCCCCGGGCAGAGGGACATTGAGATGCCGCCCATGGTGCTCATCGTCGAAGACGATGCCCTGATGCGCTCCTTCCTGAGCACTGTGCTGCAGGAAGACGGTTACCGGATCGTCGAAGCGGCCGACGGCCGGGAAGGCCTGCGTAAATTGGAGGGCGCCGATTTCGACCTGGTGATCACCGATCTGCGCATGCCGGGGCTTTCCGGATTGGATTTGCTGAAACAGACCCGGAAGGAAAAACCGGAGCCCCGCTGGATTATAATCACCGCCTACGGCTCCATCAGCAGCGCGGTGGAGGCCATGAAGGCCGGGGCTGCGGATTATCTGACCAAACCCTTCCGCGACCCGGAGGAGCTGCGCCATGTGGTGCGCCGGGTCCTCCGGGAAGCCGAAACCGAACAACGGATATCCCTGCTGTCGGAAGAACTGGGCAAACAATTTCCCCCGGTGGAGATGATCTTTATGGGGGAGAGCATGAAGGCCATTCAGCAGATGGTTCAGGAGGTGGCCCCTACCACAGCCAGCGTGTTGATCAGCGGCGCCAGCGGCACGGGCAAAGAACTGGTGGCCCGGGTGATCCATCAGCTCAGTCCGCGCAAGGACAAACCCTTCGTGGCCGTGCATTGCGCGGCCCTGTCGGAGTCCCTGCTGGAAAGCGAGCTCTTCGGCCATGAACGGGGGGCCTTTACCGGCGCGGTCAGTACCCGCAAGGGTCGTTTCGAACTGGCCGACGGCGGGACCATTTTTCTGGATGAAGTGGGCGAGGTCTCTCCGGCGGTTCAGGTAAAGCTGCTCCGGGTCCTTCAGGAACGGGAACTGGAACGGGTCGGCGGGGCCCGGTCCATTCCGGTCGACCTGCGGATCATCTCGGCCACCAACAAGGATCTGAAGGTCGAGGAGGCCGCCGGCCGCTTTCGGGAGGACCTCTACTACCGGCTCAATGTCTTTCCCCTCCACCTGCCGTCCCTGACCGAACGCCGGGAGGCCATCGTTCCCTTGACCGAGTTTTTTGCCGATAAGTTCAGCAGGACCCTGTCTAAAAAGATCTCAGGAATCGCGCCGGAGGCCCAATCTTTGCTGCTCCAATATCCCTGGCCGGGCAACATCCGGGAATTGCAGAATGTGATCGAGCGGGCCGTGATCCTGGCCGGCGGGCAGATTGAGCCCCGGCATTTAAATCTGGAATTCCCCGCGGAATCGCCCCCGGCCGGGGAAGGGCTGCTCCAGACGAGTGAACGGGAGATCATTCGGAAGGTCCTCGTTGAGGTGGGGGGAAACCGCAGGCAGGCCGCTGAAAAATTGGGCATCTCTTTGCGAACCCTCCAGTACCGCATAAAAGAATATGGCCTTTAGCGGTGCAAACCGTGCAACGGCCGATGCAAATCTTGCAGGTGGGTTGATCCGGATCGGGACCGGCAAATCGAAATTTATTAAAATAGCGCATAATAACAATATGTTGAAAAGTAAGCCCGCCGTTGGCACCAACCTTGCTCCTTAGTGGAACAAAAACCAAATCAGCTAAGGAGGACAACATGAAAAGAAAACTTTTTAACACGTTTGTGGCAGGGGCGTTTGTCGTAACCACCATGCTTCCTTTCACCGTTGAAGCCGGGAAGGGGAACGGTTCCAGGGGTGGCGGCGGCCAGCAATTTCAAACCCGCAGCCAGGACCGCGACCAGTTGCGTAAGCAGGACGGGTCCTGCTTAAACCAGACCGGCGCGCAGGGCGGGGCCCGGTACAAGGGCGGGAATACCTATGGACCTGGTGACGGCACCGGGAACGCAGGCGTTGGACCTCAAGATGGCACTGGATACGGAGCGCCGACCACCCGTTAAAAACCCATCCTTGAACCCGAGCAGGCCGGCGTGGTGCGGCCTGCTCGGCTATCTTTTTTGGGTCCTGCTGGCAGGCTTTCTTTATTCGGGACAAGTCCTGGCCGAAGAAAAGGATATGGTCCTGGAAGCCAGCGGCATCCACTATCCGGGAGGCTATGACCCCCACACCGTCGGCGAGGTTCGGGGCAAGGCCTCCCGTTTGACCCGCCCGGAAAAAGGTCCGGTCCGCTTCACACTGGTTTCCGATCGGGAAACCTATACCGTGTTGGCCTCCCCGGCCTGGTACTGGAACGACTCCCAGATAAAAAATCTCGAAAATCAGGAAATCACCGTTCGCGGCTCCAAATCGCTGGGGAAAGACGGCAATCTGTATATCATCGCTCAGGAAATAACAGTTCCCGCGTTGGGTAAATCTGTGGAATTGCGCGGAGCGGACGGCACGCCCATGTGGCGGGGTTCGGGAAGGTCGGGCTGGGGTTCCTCGGGGGGTGGCGGTTCCTTCTCGGGGTCACGGGGCGGACTTGGAGGTGGGTTTGGCGGCGGAGGCCGGGGGAAAAGGTAAGTGGAGAGGGAATATTCGATGGGACATTTTCGGAAAGCGGTAATCTGGTTAATCCCGGGTTTCTTCTTTTTGTCGCTCACGTCGGCCCAGGCGGTTTGGGAGCAGGAGGCAGGGTTAAGGATGGGTTATGACTCCAACCTGGACC
>JALOOY010000506.1 GCA_025454185.1 Thermodesulfobacteriota bacterium | reverse complement strand
ACATCCTGTCAGACCGTCTTTGTCCTGCCTTTGTCCGCGTGGGTCTGTGGCAAAAAATTGTCTTTAATCTTTCTTCTTATACTGCGATACCAAGCTCAAGGGCGTCACAAAAACATGCTTCAGTTTCCCGTAGGGTAGGTAGGCCACCAGCAGCGCTCCCAGGACGGCGTGGGCGTACCAGAACCAGACATAGGTGGCCGGCCAGTCCGCCGGAAAAATAGTAAAGAAACGGGAGAGGAGATACCCCACGAAGGAGTAGGCCGCCTTTTCGGCCGGGATGCCGGTGACCAGAATGCGGGTCCCTTCCAACATAAACCCGACCAATACCAAGGCGCCGATAATGGCCAAAGCCCAGTTATCCTTCCACTCGCTGACTACGTGCGGCGGTTTTACCACGAAGCGCTGGATGGCCGCGGCGGCCAGGCCCAAAAGGATGAGCAGGCCCAGCAGGTCGTTCGTCAGGGCCACGAAGGGATGGTTCTTATCGATCAGGGCGTAAGCCAGGGCGCCTCCGGGTTTGAAAAAATAGGAAAAATGGGTGAACAGGGCCAACCCGAAACGGAGCAGGATGGCATAATAGATCAGGGAATGGATGGACCAGCGTTGGACGCTCTCCTGTAAAAGGCGTCGCTGGAGCAGCACATCGAAAAGAAAGGTTTTCAAGACCGTCCAGAACTGCCTGGAGAAAAGGACCGACCAGGCCGCCTCGGAACCGAGACTTAGTTTTCGGTGAAAAGACTTTTCCTCTCCCTGCACGCTCCCCCTGAACCAGAACATTCCGGTCATTAGAAGCCCCAGTACAAAAACCGCCAGGGCCGCCCAGAACATCCCGTGGCCGACGGCGACGGGGGCGTAGTGACAGGGCAGACAGAGCAGGCTCTTGGCCGGCAGCACTGCCGCCGCGGCCCCCACCTGGTTCCCCGGCACATGACAACGCCGGCAGAATTCCGGATCACGGGTATCCGGCAGCCGGTGATCGGTCAGAGCCAGGGGTAGTCCCCGGTCGTTCAATCGGGACAAGACCACCCGGTCGGTGGTTTTGTTCAAGGCCACAGGGGAGGATTGGCGGTGGCAGGCCTGGCAGCTTACCCGCAGATGGGGTTCATGGGCGGTCCCCTCGCCGTGGACGGCGTGGCAGGCCAGGCACTGGGCTCCGACCTTAGTCCGGTGCGGAGACCGGGCCACGTCCACGTGACAGGCGACGCAGGCCACGGTCTGATGCCGATTACCGGCAAATGATTCCGGGGTTACCTGCAACGATACCGAGGCTTCCCCCCACTTTCTATTTATTCCCTCCCGGCTGTGGCATTCGAAACACAGGGCCCGCGAGGCCAGGGTCCCTTCATTGGTCTGGATGTTCGGCCGACGGTGGCAATCGAGACAAACCCGTTCCTTCCCGTCCATCGTTAGGGGCATGGACACCGGCTCCTCAGCCCGGACGATTGCATCCCCCAAGCCGCTTACCAGAAGGGCCATCAGCATTAGAGACAATGACCGGATCTTTGTTCTTTTATTTTGCATTTTGCATTTTGAAATTTACATTTTGCATTCTTTTTATCCGTCTTTCCTCTCCGCCCATTCCTGCCATTCCCCGGGATGCTCGTCTTTCATCCGCGCCAGCGTCGTTCGGCCGTTGAAGATAGAATGGTCCAGGGGGTAGACTTCCGGGCGCAGATGAGCCGTGACCAGGTGAACCACGAACTTCAAGGCCACGGCCAGCAGGGCTTCGTACAAATGCAGTATCCTGGCCAGATTGATGAAATACCCGGGCAGGCAGCCGCTGAAAAAGAAAGGAAACCACAGGACCAGTCCGGTCAATCCCATGGTATTCATGCCCACCAGCATGGCCCAGTAGTCCAGTTTTTCCCAGTAGGCAAAACGGTTGAATTGGGGCGGCCGCCCTTGGCCCAGGAAATATTTGCAGTGGGCGACCAGGTCCCGGGCGTCCTTGACCGCGGGAAAGGCCGATTGCGGGCCGGTGAGGCGGCCCTTCAGTACGACTTTAAAATAGACCAACCACCCCAGATGCGCCACCACGGCGCTGTAAGTGATGACCGCCCAGCAGCGGTGCCAATACCCGGTCCAACCCGCTCCGCCCAGCAGGGCCACAATCCACTGGGCCCAGGCCTGGGAGCTGAACTTCAGGGAAAAGCCGGTCACCGCCAGGGAGGTAAAACCGATCATGATGACCCAGTGGAGCAGGCGGTGAATGACCGGGAAGCGGAACACCTCATGCGGTTCGGTCCGGGTCATGGTTTGCGCCTCTTTAATTTTTCATGGAGTTCCCGCAGGAGCCAGATAAAACTATGCCCGTAAAAGAAGGCCACCAGACCGATGACCAGGACCAGCAGGGCCAGGGTTATGGTCCGGATCACGTCGACCCGAAAACGCTTGTCCCGGTCTTTTTCTGTCAAGCCCTTCGCGCCGGCATGGATCACGAAGCCCGTCAACTGTTCCCGGGCCTGGGGGTGGCAGCGCTGGCAGGCCGACAAGGCCGCCTGGCGGTCCTTCAGGGAGCGGCACTGGTGCGCCCCGTGGCAGTCCGTGCAAAAGGCCGAATTGACTTTTCCCAGATAGACGGCTTTCTTCCCATGGGCATTTTCGAGATAGGCGGTCGTCTGCGCGGGGTGGCAGGCACCGCAGGTGGCGGTCTGGTTCCGGCCGATTTC
>JALOOY010000505.1 GCA_025454185.1 Thermodesulfobacteriota bacterium | reverse complement strand
CACTGATCGTTGATCCTGATGCTATATTGCCCCTGCCTATCTCCTGCCAGCTTCTCCAGGTGGTTTCCAGGCGGTATTCTTAAGTCGTTCAGGCGTTCCGCAGCATCTAAAACCAATAGTTTTCTGAGAGCCTTTCGGCAGACGTCCTGCGAGAACTGCGGGACCGGTTCTCTCAAAAAAATCTTCTCGGTATGCTTGCTGCGAAAAGTCTTTATCATCGGAATGGAATAATATCCCAAGGCGTTAATAATATCAAGCGTTACTATTTGAACTTTTCTACCGCCTAACGCGGCGTCGACCCATGGCCCGCAGCGTGAAGGGCCGCGGTCCCAGCAAACCATCGCCGGGTGTCGGGTTTATTGGCGATCCGGTTGTAACCGGTTGTTATGAAGTTCATCCCTCCCCGGGGTCGACCTCAAAACCGAGGGATGCGGTCTCCACGCAGGTAACGGACGAGGTCGACGATATCGAAAAGAAGAGACACTGTATCCATTGCCATCAAGGTGAGAAGCCAGCCGTAAAAAAGCGTGCCTTCTATAATGTGATCCAACCTAAAAACCAGCCAAATCAGCATGGGAATCCAAACAAAATGGCCTACGCCTATAAGGCGGACGTACCCCAGCTTGGCGTGCACGACCGTCATGATCGTGGCGGCCAGGAGGCCCGTTCCCAGCACTACCCATGCCTCCGTCCTTGGGAGAAAGAAGATGGATGACAGGTTGATCAATGGCAGCCCTGCCATCCAGGGCCACCAACCCATGGGCATTTTGAACATGTTCCTAATGAAGTCGACTAAAGGCTTCATATCCAGACCATGAATTTTCTTTGCCACCTTCCATTGTAGTATGAATAGAGCGGCTTTTACCGTGGGCCGCCGCGTCAAGGGCCGCAGACCCCGCAAAGCCAGGGCCATCGCAGCCCAATGGCCTGGTTGGCGACGCTGGCAGCGGCGCCGACCGGGACAAGGATCCGCTAGGACGACGCCAACGTGGTGGTAACCGGCGCGGGGGGGTGTTTTGCAGCGTCCGGTTCACCTACTTGTTAACTGCATAGGTTCTCACCTCTTGCTCTAACCGATCCCCCAAAACCTCAGCGGCCACGTCGAGATCATACTGAGCCTGCAAACCCAGCCACAATTCCGGGGAGACCCCAAAAAACCTTCCCAATCTCAATGCGGTATCGGCGGAGATGCTACGTTTCCCAAGCACAATTTCGTTTATTCTTCGGGCAGGTACACCTATGCGCAAGGCAACCTGGTTCTGGCTTAGATTCATGGGTTTAAGGAATTCCTCGGAGAGACTTCACCGGGGTGCACGGGATGGAGTGTCTTCTCCATGATGTTTCTCCTCAATGGTAATCGGTAATTTCAACGTCGTGGGAATCGCCCTTTTGCCACTTAAAGCCGATGCGCCCTTGGTCATCAATTCTTATACTTAGCCGACCCTCGCGGTGGCCTTTCATTTTATCAAGTCGGTTTGCGGGTAGGCTGTGCTACAACTTCGATGTTCGACGTTGGACGTTCGCTGTTCGATGTTCGTCTTTTCCGCATCCCCCGGCTACTCTCTCCCTCCCGGCTTCTGCCGCCACTCCTTGCCCTGGAACCAGCCCTCGGAGGCCGACAGGCCGATCCCGTTGGGACGGCAGGGGTGGCGGGAAGCGTAGATGCCGTGGGGCGCGTCGTCGAGAAAAGTGGGCCGCACCATTTTGATCTCGCCGGAGCGGTCGAACAGGTACAATAGATAAAGGTGGGAAAAGGTCTCCACATCCTGGAGGCCGGCGGCGAATTCCTCGAAAACCTCCACCCGACCTTCGGCCTCCGCGGCGAAGACGGGCTGGATGGGACAGGCCTCCTTGTCCTGGAAGGGGGAGTGGATGACGCCGATGGGAACCAACGCCGTATTCATTTTCATGAACCTCCTGCAGCGCCGGGTCGGGGGAGGCCCGAATATACAGCCCTAACGGCCAGGCCGCCCCTCGAGAGAAAAACTACTGTCAAGTAACCCATAATTCATTATAATACGCTTTAAGTCCTCAATGGGCAACAAGTCCGCAAGTAAAAAAATGATCCTCCTTCCCGGGAGGATTTTCCCCGGCGGCCGGTTGATTTGGTCCTTTCCGGGATACGCCGTTCACCCCGCAAGCGAGGAGAAAAAAATGCACAAGGCGATCATTGGACTGGGCGCGGCTTTGTTCCTGGTCTCACTCCTGGCCGGACCGGCAGCGGCAGCCGGACCGCCCGCCATCAGGATCGGTGTGGTTCTGCCCCTCTCCGGCCCGCACGTCAAATTCGGGGAGATCGAGAAGAACTCCTTTCTGCTGGCCGAAGAGGAGATCAACGCGGCCGGGGGTATCAACGGCAAAAGGGTTCAGCTCCTTTTCGAAGACGACGGGTCCCGTTTTGAACGGGGCCGGGCTGCGGCCGAAAAGCTCGTCACCCGGGACCAGGTCGTGGCCTTGACCGGCGGCTATTCCTCGCCGGTGGCCTTTGCCGTGGCCTCCCTGGCCCAAAAACGCCGAGTACCCTTCCTGGTGACCACCGGTTCCGCCGATGAGATCACCGAACAGGGGTGGGAATATGTCTTCCGCCTGAATCCGCCGGTCAGCGAATACGCCCGGGCCTTGATCGACTTCCTGCAGGAAGTGGTCAAACCCACCCGGGTGGCGGTGATCTATGAAGACAGCCTGTTCGGGCAATCCGGTTCCCGGGAATTTATTGACGAAGCCCTGGAGAAGGGCTGGAAAATCGTCCTGAACGCCGGGTATGCGCCCGGGGCCGCGGACTTCAAGCCGCTCCTGTCCAAGGCCCGGGCCGCCCGGGCGGACCTGGTCTACCTGGTTTCCTATGTCAACGAAGCCGCCCGGTTTATGCTCCAGGCCCGGGAAGTTGATTTCAGCCCCAGGCTTTTTACCGGGGCCGCCGCAGGCCTCACGCTTCCGGAATTCTCCCGCCTGGCGGGCGAGGCGGCGGAAAACGTGGTCTCCGCCAGCCTTTGGACCCCCCATGTCCCCTATCCCGGCGCCCGGGAATACGCGGAAAGGTACCGGAAAAAATTCGGCCACGCGACCGAGTACCACGGGGCCGAGGCCTACGCCTCCGTTCAGGTCCTGGCCGATGCCCTGAAAAGGGCCCGGGACCTCACGCCCGAAGCCATCCGGGAGGCCCTGGTCAAGACGAATCTGATGACCGCCTTCGGACCGGTAAAGTTCACTTCCTACGGCAACAAACGCCAGCAGAATTCCCTGCCGACCTACGCGGTCCAGTGGCAGCAGGGAACTCTGGAAACGATCTGGCCCGCACCAATGGCCACGAAACCGTACATCTATCCCCTGCCCGCCCGGAAAAAATAACGGAGACCAGGGAAATTCTCCGGCTGAGCGACCCTTTCCAGCGGCGGTGCGGAGACCTCAGGAAGACCGAACTTCCCGGCCCGTTCCCGGGCGTGTTTCGGGAGGCTGCCGGGCCTGACGGCGGATCGGCCGGATCCGGATAGTGAAAGGAGAAAGAGGCACCATGACCGAACAGGACCCCACAAAAAATCCGCAAGTCGTGGAAGTAGTTCAAGAGACCCTCTCCCCGCAGGAGGAGCGGTTTGAACGCTGGCGAAATACAATCGGTCTCTTTCTCGGGCCCCTGCTGGCTCTGGTCGTCTACCTGCTGCCTCTGCCCAGCCTGAGTCCCACGGCTCACCTGCTGGCGGCCGTCATCACCCTGGTGGGGGTCTGGTGGATCACGGAACCCATTCCCATCCCCATGAGCGCCCTGCTGGGGGCCGTATTGTGCGTCATCCTGGGGATCGCCGACGTGAAGAAGGTCTTCGCCCCCTTTGCCGATCCGATCATCCAGTTGTTTCTGGGGAGCTTCATGCTCGCCGAGGCCATGGCCGTGCAACGGCTGGATAAGCGGTTCGCCTATGCCATCATGTCCCTCAAGCTGGTGGGCAACAGCACGGGACGGATCCTGCTGGCCTTCGGGGTCATCAGCGGATTTCTCTCCATGTGGATCAGCAACACGGCGGCCACGGCCATGATGTTTCCCATCGCCCTCGGCATCGTCAGCGCCATGGCGGACATCATGGCCCGCCGGACCGGCCGGACCGTGGATCCCAGGCACCTGCGCTTCGGCACGGGCATGATGCTCATGTCCGCCTACGCGGCCAGCGCCGGCGGCATCGGGACCCCGGTGGGCACCCCACCCAACCTGATCGGCATCGCCCTCATCGAAAAATTCTGCCAGGTGCGCATCCCCTTCTTCCAGTGGATGAGTTTCGCCGTTCCTATCGTGATTTTGCAG
>JALOOY010000504.1 GCA_025454185.1 Thermodesulfobacteriota bacterium | reverse complement strand
GAATCCCAGAAAGATTACCAGGATCCCAAGGAGTTTTTGGAAACCCTGCGCATCGACCTCTTCCCGGACGACGTCTACGTCTTTACCCCCCGGGGGGACGTGAAAACCCTGCCCAAAGGGGCGACGCCCATCGATTTTGCCTATGCCATCCATACCGACGTGGGCCACCGCTGCGTGGGGGCCCGGGTCAACAACAAGATGGTGCCCCTGCGTTATGGCCTGCACCATGGGGATATTGTGGAGGTGATTACGTCCCCTCACCGGACCCCCAGCCGGGACTGGCTCAAGATCGCCAAAACCTCCCGGGCCAGGTCCAAGATCCGGCAATGGATCAAGACCGAAGAGCGCAAACGCAGCATCGGGGTGGGCAAGGACCTGCTGGAAAAGGAGTTGCGCCGACTCCAACTGAACGTCTCCCAGCAGATGAAACAGGACAGTTTGCTTCAGTTCGCCCGCAGTTTTTCTTTTCAGAAAGTGGAGGACCTGCTGGCGGCCATCGGGTTCGGAAAGATTTCCATCAAACAGGTGGTCAATCGGATTGCGCCGCGGGAGGCGGAGGAAAAGGACAAGGAGGCCGCCATCCACCTGGAGGTGCCCAAGACGCCGGCCAAACCCAAGCAGGACGGCGGCGTGACCATTCAGGGCCTGGACGATGTGCTGATTCGCTTCGGCCGCTGCTGCGCGCCCCTGCCGGGAGACCCGATCGTGGGCTTCATCACCCGAGGGCGGGGCATTACCGTGCATGCCCGTTCCTGCCCCCGGGTGGCCAACGAGGATACGGACCGGCTGATCGAGGTGCTCTGGGATAAAGGACGAGGGTCCTATTACCCGGTGAAGGTGGAAATTTCCTCCACCGACGACAAGGGGATGTTAGCCCAGGTCAGCACAGCCATCACCTCCGCCGAATCGAATATCCTGAAAGCCGAGGCCTATACGACCGTGGATCGGAAGGCTTTTTATAACTTCACGATTGAAGTGACCGATATCCGGCATCTGCAGACCGTTCTGGCCAACATCAAAAAGATCAAGGGGGTGCTGAACGTGGCCCGGCTGGCGGGTTGAGGTCCGCCTGATTGGATCGAACCGGTCCGTTGCTATAAAGCCCGCGTTACCTTCCCCGAACGCAGACAACGGGTGCAGACATGGACATGGCGTACCGACCCCAGGGAAACGGCCTTGACCCGCTGCAGGTTGGGGTTCCAGCGTTTGTAGGTCTTATTGTTGGCGTGACTCACATGGTGCCCCACCCGGGGCCCCTTGCCGCAAACGGAACAGGTTTTGGCCATATTTTACTCCTTCCTTCTTTCAAAAAAGATACGAGAATCAATTTGGTTTATTTTGAAGCAACGGGATCATCAAATTTGAAATTCGAAGCACGAAATCGACTCGGCTGAGCCTTTTCGACAGGCTCAAGGCCCTGAGCCCGACGAAGGGCTCGTGGCAGGCCGAAACAATCAGCAATATCAAAAATTCCAATGATCGAAACCTACCCGGTCAGCAACCGGGAGTCGCGGTTAGACCATCCGTACTGCCGGCCCGTCGCCCGGCCGGGCGACGATTTCCCCCAGGTGAAAGGGTCTTTCCCCCAGGGCCGCCGCCTCGGCGAGGACGGCGGTCACTTGCTCGGCGTCCACGGCCAGGACCAGGCCCACTCCGTTGTTGAAGACCCGCCACATCTCTTCCCGGGAGACGGCACCCCGCTGCTGGAGCAGGGAAAAGATCGGCGGCACGTCCCAGGACCCGAGGCGGAGGACCGCCTGGCAGCCGGGGGGCAGCATGCGGGGTATGTTTTCCAGCAGGCCCCCTCCGGTGATATGGGCCAGACCCTTGAGGGGGAATTTCAGCAACAGGGCCAGCACGGTCCGGACATAAATGCGGGTGGGCTGTAACAACTCCTCCCCCAGGGGCCGGCCCAAGTCCGGGACGTAGGTCTCGTAATCTCCGGGCTGGTTGAAAATACGGCGAACCAGGGAAAAGCCGTTGCTGTGCACCCCGGCGGAGGCCAGTCCGACCAGTTGATCGCCGGCCCGGATCCCCCGGCCGTCGATAAGGCGCTCTTCATCGGCGAGGCCCACCGCAAAGCCGGCCAGGTCGTATTCGCCGGCCCCGTACATGCCGGGCATTTCGGCTGTTTCTCCCCCGATCAGGGCGCAGCCGGCCTGGCGGCACCCTTCCACAATACCGGCTACAATGGCGGTCATGGTGTCCAGGTCCAGTTTCCCTGTGGCCAGGTAGTCAAGAAAAAACAAAGGCTTGGCACCCTGGACCAGGATATCGTTGACGCACATGGCCACCAGGTCTATTCCTACCGTATCGTGCCGGCCCAAAACCTGGGCGATTTTTAACTTGGTGCCCACCCCGTCGGTGGAAGAGACCAGCACCGGGCGGCGGCAGGCGGAGGTGTCCAGACGGAACAACCCGCTGAAACCACCGATGTCAGCCACCACGCCCGGGGTATGGGTCTGTCGGATCAGGGGCTTGATCCGGTCTACAAAGGCATTCCCCAGACCGATATCGACCCCGGCCTCCTGATAACGCTGCGTCATGGGATCCCCTAATCAATAATATAAACTTTTAATTATATTTAAATTGCCCAAGAAGTCAAGGAAATTAAAAAAAATAGGTCCGGGGATTCGATGGCTTTCCCCTGAAATCAAGGGTCTATTGACAAATTCGGTAAAG
>JALOOY010000031.1 GCA_025454185.1 Thermodesulfobacteriota bacterium | reverse complement strand
CAAAATACTGATCGTCGAAGATGACCCCGATATCCGGGAACTGCTCCGCTTCAACCTGGAAAAGGCGGGATATAATCTCCACCAGGCCGAAGACGGCGAAAAAGCCCTGGTCCTGGCCCGCAAACAGGCCCCGGATCTCATCCTGCTGGATCTCATGCTGCCCGGGGTAGACGGCTTGGAAGTCTGCCGGACCCTGAAACGAGACCCGGATACCGAGCCGGTGCCCATCATCATGGTCACCGCCAGGGGGGAAGAAATGGACCGGGTCGTGGGCCTGGAGCTGGGCGCCGACGATTACATCGTCAAGCCCTTCAGTATCCGGGAAGTGCTGCTCCGGGTCCGCAAGCTCCTGGACCGCCAGGAAAAAAAGGCCGCCCCGACCCTCCTGAAGGCCGATCCCCTGGCCCTGGATCTGGACGGCCACACCGCCCGGTTGGGAGATCGGACCTTGGAACTGACCGCTACGGAATTCCGCCTCCTGGCCCACCTGCTGCGCTATCGCGGCCGGGTACAGACCCGGGAGGTCCTGCTCGATAAAGTCTGGGGCTATTCTTTTGAGGGCTATGCCCGAACGATTGACACCCATATTCGCCGCATCCGGAAAAAACTGGAGGAACACCTGGACCTGATTGAAACGGTCCGCGGGATGGGCTATCGTTTCCGCGCCTGAACGAGCCGATTACCGTCCATGACCTATCGCCGCTACTGGAAATTTTTCGGTTTTTTGATCATAGCCCTGGCCCTGATCACCGGCCTGGCTTCCACCTTCATCGGGGGGCGGGCCCGCTCCGCCCTCCTGACCCAGACCAAAACGGAATTGAAACGTCACTTGACCCTCACGGCCAACCTGGTTCAACCAGCGTTTCATCGGTCTCCGACCCAGATAGCCCTTTTGGATCAAAAGGCCAGAGAGGTGGGTTCAAACCTGGGGAAGCGGGTATCCATCATCTCGGCCGACGGGCATCTGTGGGGAGATTCCCTTCGGGAACCCCGGACGATCGATCCGACCGACGACTACAGCCATCGCCCGGAGGTCATCATGGCCCGGGAAAAAGGATATGGCGAGGTCGTCCGTTTCAGCCCTTTCATGAATTCCCAGACGCTTTTCGCGGCCGTTCCCGTATTCCGGGAAGGCGCTTTGATCGGCTTCGTCCGCCTGGCCTGGCCGCTCAATGAGTTGGAGGATACCGTATCCGACTTCCGGCGCCGCCTGATCCTGCTGGGCGGTCTGGTTGGATTTCCCGCCCTGCTTTTCGGTTTTTTCCTGATCTGGTGGATGGGCCGTCCCCTGAAAGAGATCTCCGGCATGGCCGAACAGATGGCCGGGGGCCACCTGAAGCAGCCGCTCCATCTGCTGCCCCAGTCGGAATTCACCCCCCTGGCCCGGTCCCTGGAAAAGATGTCCAAGGACCTGCGCTTCAAACTGGAATTGCTCGACAATGAAACCAGCCGCCTGCGGGCCATTCTGCTGGCCATGCAGGAAGGGGTGTTGGTCACCAATGAAAAGGGCCTGATCACCCTGGTCAACCCCTTCCTGCGCCAGGTACTGGGCGGGACGCTCCACCTGGAGAACCGAACTATTCAGGAAGTATTCATGAACACGGAATTCCAGGAGGCCGTGGACCAGGCCCTGCGAGGGGAGAAGTTTCAGCGCCTGGAAATCAGTCTGGGCTGGGACGCCATACGCTATTTCGAAGTCCAGGTGGTACCCCTGGTCTCCACCCATTTGACCCAGGGCGCCGTGGCCCTCTTTCACGACATCACCGAGATCCGGCGTCTGCTCAAGGTCCGTCAGGACTTTGTGGCCAACGCCTCTCATGAGCTGCGGACCCCGCTGACGGCCATCAGCGGGGCACTGGAAACCCTGGAGGGTCTCATCTCCGAGGAGGGAGACGCCGGGCGCTTCCTGGGCATCCTCGAAAAAAACGTGCGGCGTATGAGCTATCTGGTTTCCGACCTCCTGGACCTGTCCCAACTGGAAGACCAGGAGCGGGCCGAAAGGTATGTGGATGAAGTTCCCGTGGCCGAAGTACTGCAATCCGCTCTGCAGAACATTTCCCCGCAGGCCCTGGCCAAGGATATCACCCTGAGCCAGGACCTGACCGGGCTGTCATCCCCGAGCGCCGTCCTTTTCTGGGAAAAGGAAAGGATGCATCAGGCCATTTTCAATCTGCTCGACAACGCCGTCAAATACACGCCGCCCGGCGGCAAGGTGACCCTGTCCGCCCGGGAAGATGAAAAGGAAATCAGCATCTCCGTCACCGATACCGGCCTGGGCATTCCCAAAGAGCATCTGACCCGCATCTTCGAGCGTTTTTATCGGGTGGATCGCGACCGCTCCCGCGAACTGGGGGGCACCGGGCTGGGGCTTTCCATCGTCAAGCATATCGTCGAGGCCCACAAGGGCAAAGTCGAGGCCCGCAGCGAACTCGGCCGGGGCTCGACCTTCACGATCACCTTTCCCAAAAAATAAAAAATGGCCCGAAATACTCGGGCCATTTTTTATTTTTTGAAAAAAGCCCGGGATTTCCATCCCGGGCTTTTCAGTTTTCAAGAGATAGTTCTGTAGAAACCGGCCGGTCCTTTTGGGGCCATTTTTTAAAATTTCAACTGGAAACCAACTTGTAACTGATCGAAATCTTTTGTTTTACTGCTTTCATAATCATTGTGCTGGTAGGCCAGGAAAGGCATGAATTCCTTGGACCAGTCGTAAGAAACACCCATAACATAGGTGGTCGTGGCGTTATTGGAGACGTCGGTATTGGGGTCGTACGTGTAGTAGCGGCCGAAGGCCCGCAATTTCTCCACACTCGGGATACGCACAAAACCCTCGACCAGCCAGCCGCTGCGGCTGTTATCCTCGGTGGAGGTCAACGTGCCCTTGCCCCAGTAATACTGCCCGTACAGGGTGAACCAGGGATGCTGCCAGGCCAACTGGGCCAGGTTGATCTGCGTATCGGGATAGTCGTTGGTCTTGCCCTTGGCGGTGAAGTTGTTGTTGGACTGGCCGAACATGCCGTAATAGGACAGCACCAGGCCCTTCAGCGCATCCACCCCCGGGGCCGGACGGAAATAGACCATCCCGCCGAAGGGCTTGTTGGTATTGGCTTCGGAATTGGTGTAGCCGGCGCCGTTGTAGATGCCTATTTGGTAACCGGCCCATTTGCCGGCGTAGGTGCTTCCGGCCCACTTCGTAAAACCATCATCCATCTTTCCACCCAGCGTTCCCCGGATATTGGCCCCGAAGTCCGCGGAGGCCTGAATGCCGAACTCATCCAGGAAATGCTTGCCCTGCACGCGGTAGGGCCAGACATAGGAATCATACTGATCGGAAGGGGTATGGGTCAACCCCAATTCCGTAATGGTGCTGCCGAAATACAGGTCGGCATAGGCGTATTTCATACGAAGCTCCAGCCCGTTGCCCTTGTCCTCGGCGTCCCGGGAGGTAAACAGGTCCGAAGTCAGGTTGAAGCCCAGCCAGGAGTTCAATTTCCCGGCCAGGGTCAGATAGCCCCGGTTCAGCAGGAATTGATTGGTCGACGGTCCGCCGTCGTCCGTGGACCGCATGTTGTATTCGGCAAAAATCGTGGTCCCGAACTTGACATTCTTCAGCAAGGGGGGCAGGAAATCACCTTTCTTAGCCTCTTCCTTGATCTCTTCTTTCAGCGCGGTTTTTTCTTCCTTGGCGTTCTTGCGCACTTCCTTCATCAGGCTGTCCGCCTCTTCCTGGGTCAGAATGCCTTTCTGCTTCAGTAGATTAATCAGGTGCAGGGCGTCCACCTCCCCGGCCTGCACCGGCTGCCAGGTACCGACAAACCCCAGGAGCCCCCAAATCATCAGCCACAAACAAATCTTTCTTCGCAACATACGATCTCCTTTCTCTCTTCTCCTCTTGGAAATTCTCCCTAAGTCGGGAATGTTTGGGGATCACTGTATTCCCTTAACGTTACGAACCGGTGAAGACCGAATGAAAAAAAGGTGACACTTTGCCAGGGAAGGAGGCGGGGGAAATTCTCCAAAATGTAACCTGACGATCACCGACTTGTTACCTGAACTGATTATGCTTTACGCCATCCAGGACGAATGATCATGAAAAAACTGTTCAAAATCCTCGTTATCACCGCCGGTCCGGAAATCTGTTATCGGATCATCGGTCCGAGCCTTACCATCCGATCGACCCTTTCCAGGGAAGAGGCCGCTCGACTGCTGGCGCAGGGGCACCTGGATTTGATACTCGGCCCCCGCCATCTCCTGGCTGTGGAGGCAACCCGGGAATTCCCGGAGGACAGGGCGGCCTGACCGGACAGCCGGTATCGTATCAAGAACAGAAGGGAGGTGTGCAGGCAGGGAAAGTAATAGGGTTTTAATGATTTTGTAACAGAACCGTAACAAAGGGAACTTATGTTTAAATAAACAAAAAAAAGGAGAACTTCAAAAATGAGAAAGAATGTAATAACCCTGATGAGCATCCTGGCCTGGGGGGTTGGACTGATTGCCGGGCCGGTCGAGGCCAAGACGTTTGTCCAGGTAAAAGGCTCTGATACGGAAGTCAATGTCGTCCAGCGGCTGGCTGAAAACTTCATGAAGAAAGATGCCAACACCAGCATAGCCGTCACCGGCGGGGGGTCGGGCGTAGGCATCGCCGCCATCATCAACAGGACCACTGACCTGGCCAATTCATCCCGCCCCATGAAGGATTCGGAAGTCGCCAAGGCCAAGGCCAATGGCGTCAACCCGGTGGGTATCGCCTTCGCCGTGGACGGCCTTTCCGTGATCGTTAATCCCAAGAATAGCCTCAAGGCGCTGACCATGGACCAGATCGGCCAGATCTACCGGGGCGAGGTGACCAACTGGAAGCAGGTGGGCGGTCCGGACGGGCCCATCACCCTCTATGGTCGCCAACCCAACTCGGGGACCTTCGTCTTCTTCCGGGAAGGGGTGGTCAAAGGGGATTATTCCAATAAAATGAATCAGATGAACGGGAACGCCCAGATCCTGGAAGCGGTAAAAAAAGACGCCGGGGGGATCGGCTACGTGGGGATCGGCTACGTGGTGGATGATGCCGGCAAAGTGGTGGCCGGGATCAGCGTCCTGGACGTGGCCAAGGACAGTCGCGGCAAACCCACTTCGCCCCTGCAACTGGAAAACATCATGAGCGGCGCCTATCCCATCACCCGGCCCCTTTACCAGTATTTCGACAAGAACAACCAGGCCAAGGTCGAGGGGTTTGTCAAATACGAACTGAGTCCGGAAGGCATGGCCGTCATCAAGAAAGACGGCTTCTATCCCCTGACGGACCAGTGGAAGAAACACAATGCCCAATTCGGCTTCTAACGGCTCCGCGCTGGAGCTTCCCGGGATGATCCGTAACTGGCGGCAATTTCAGGACGCCTCCATCCACCGTTTTTTTCAATTCAACGGGGTGCTGTCCATCCTGATCCTCCTGGGTATTTTTTTCATTCTCTTCAAGGACGGGCTGCCGGCCCTGCAGCAACTGGGGGTCGGCACCTTCATCCAGATGATCTGGAATCCCACCTCCTTCGTGCAGGAGACCTACGGCATGGGGGCCATGATCATCAGCACCCTGATGGTCACCTTCCTGGCCCTGCTCATCGCCGTCCCCGTGGGCCTGGGTTGCGCGGCCTATTTGTCCGAGGTGGCGCCGAATTGGGTCCGGGAGATTCTAAAGCCGGTCATCGAGATTCTGGCCGGGATCCCCTCGGTGGTGCTGGGCTTTCTGGGGATCGTGATCATCGGTCCCTGGATCGCCCGGGTCTTTCATCTGCCCAACGGCCTCAATGCCCTCAACGGCGCCATCCTGCTGGCGGTCATGAGCCTGCCCACCATCATCAGCATCTCCGAAGACGCCATTTCTTCGGTCCCCCGGGCCTACAAGGAGGCTTCCCTGGCCCTGGGGGCCTCCAAGTGGCAGACGCTGATCCGGGTCATCGTCCCTTCGGCCCTTTCCGGGATCATCGCCTCGGTGATGCTCGGCATGGGCCGGGCCATCGGGGAGACCATGACCGTGCTCATGGCCACCGGCAACGCCTTGAAAACCCCCACCCATATCCTGGAGGCGGTGCGGACCATGACGGCCACCATCGCCATCGAACTGGGGGAGGTGCCCTTCGGCTCCGAGCATTACCACGGCTTGTTCGTCATCGGCTTCGTCTTGTTCGTCATGACTTTTCTGGTCAACCTGGTCGCCGACATCGTCCTGGCCAAATACCAGGAAGTGGAGCGCTAACCGTGATCAATAAATCCGTAACGGAAAAGATCGGCTTCGCCGTTCTGGCCTTCTGCGGCCTGCTGGTTGTCCTGACCCTGTTCGGCATCCTCTGGGACATCGGCTACAACGGGGCCGCGGTGTTGAGTTGGGAATTTCTCACCCAGCCGCCCCGGGAAGGGATGACCCTGGGCGGGATCTTCCCGGCCCTGCTGGGGACGCTTTTGGTGAGCCTGATCACGGTGCTGTTCTCCGTCCCCCTGGGCATGTTCAGCGCCATTTACCTCAATGAATACGCCCGCCAGGGGCGGCTGGTGCGGATGATCCGCCTGTCCATCCGCAACCTCTCCGGGGTACCCTCCATCGTCTACGGCCTTTTCGGGGTGGCTTTGTTTGTCCGGATTTTTTATTTCGGAGCCAGCATTCTTTCCGCCGGCCTGACCCTGGGGCTGTTGACCCTGCCCTGGACCATCACGGCCAGCGAGGAGGCCCTGAAGACTGTACCCAAGTCCTACCGGGACGGGTCCCTGGCCCTGGGGGCCACCAAATGGCAGGCCATCCGCACCAACGTGCTGCCCTACGCCATTCCGGGCATGCTGTCCGGCGCCATCCTGGGGCTGGCCCGGGCCGCCGGGGAAACGGCGCCCATACTCTTTACCGGGGCGGCCTTTTTCATCCCCGACCTGCCCCGGACCCTGCTCGACCAGTTCATGGCCCTGCCCTATCACCTGTATATTTTATCCACCCAGCATCAGGATATAGCCACCGTGCGGCCCATCGCCTACGGCACGGCCCTGGTCTTGATCGCCCTGGTACTCTGCCTCAATATGGTGGCGGTACTGATCCGGTATCATTACCGGAAGAAAGCCCGGATGGCGCAATAATGGTCAGCATCGGCATCGACAAAAAAGCGCTGGGCAACGGCGGCTCCAACGGCCACCCGGTGAAGATCAGCGTAAAAAATCTCGACTTTTTCTACGGGCCGCAAAAGGCCCTGGAAGACATCAATATGGACATCCCGGCCAACCAGGTGACGGCCTTCATCGGGCCATCCGGATGCGGAAAAAGCACCTTTTTACGCTGCTTCAACCGGATGAATGAAACGATCCTGGGAACCCGGATCGAAGGTACCATCCTGCTGGACAACAGCAACCTCTATGGATCGGACGTGGACGTGGTGGATGTGCGGCGCCGCGTGGGCATGGTCTTCCAGAAATCCAACCCCTTTCCCAAAAGCATCTTCGACAACGTGGCCTACGGTCTGCGCATCAACGGCCTGAAAGAAAAGCGCAAGATCGCCGAAATCGTGGAAAAGAGCCTGATGGACGCCGCCATCTGGGACGAGGTGAAGGACCGGCTCCATGAATCGGCCCTGGGGCTCTCCGGCGGGCAGCAGCAGCGCCTGTGCATCGCCCGGGCCCTGGCCGTACAGCCCGAAGTGATCCTCATGGACGAGCCGGCCTCGGCCCTGGACCCCATCGCCACCCAGAAGATCGAAGACCTCATTCAAAAGTTGAAAAAAGACTATACCATCGTCATCGTCACCCACAACATGCAGCAGGCCGCCCGGGTTTCGGACCTAACGGCTTTCTTCTACCTGGGCAAGTTGATCGAGGTCAACGAGACGGCCCTGCTCTTTACCCGGCCCCAGCTCAAGCAGACCGAGGATTACATCACCGGCCGGTTCGGGTAAAGCACCGATCCGGCTTTTTCATATAGCCGCAAGATACCTTTTCTCCTGGCGGAAGGGCCGCTTTCTCTGGAAAGCGGCCCTTCCCGATTCTTCCCTTTGGAGACAATTCATTTTTTTGTATAATACCTGGATGATCCTTTTGTCATAAAGGAGGGTAGCCATGGCCGAAACGCCTTCTCCGAAAACAAACGATCAGCAGGCCCTACTCGATCAGGTGCAACGACAAGTCCTGGCCGTTTTCGAAAAAATGCCTTACGACGTCCCGCTGCTGCTGTTCACCGAACCGCCCCACAACGAAGTGTTCGTTCAGGCCGCCCGGCAGATCATCCGCGCCTTTCAGGACGTGAGCCCCAAAATAACGCTGCGGGAATACGGGCTTAATCACAAGCTGGCCAAAAAATACGGCGTAACCCGGGCCCCCACACTGCTGTTCGACCCGGCGCGCTATCCGCTGCGCTGGCTGGGGGTGCCGATCGGAGAAGAAGGGCGCACTTTCGTGGAAACGCTCCTGATGCTGGGCTTCCGGGACCCGGATCTCCGGACGGAAACCCGCAAAATCCTGGAACGCATCAAAGAACCCCGGGCCATTCGGCTCTTTGTGAGCCCCACCTGCCCCTATTGCCCCCAGCAGGCCGTAAACGCCGTCAAAGCGGTGATCGCCCGGCCCGACCTCTTTTCCCTGGAGATCATCGACGTGCAGGTCAATCCGGATCTGGCCGAACGGCATAACGCCTTCGGGGTCCCCCTGACCCTGGCCAATGACGTAGCCATCGCCCAGGGGGCCCAGCCGGAAGAACTGTTCGCCTTCTCCCTGGAAAAACTGGCCGAACAGACCATCTATATACCCGACAACGACGCCCCGCGGATCGAAGCCGATCTGGCCGTGGTGGGCGGCGGGCCGGCCGGATTGACCGCCGGCATCTACGGCGCCCGCAGCGGCCTCAAGGTGGTCCTGATTGAAAAGGGGGCACTGGGCGGCCAGGTGGCCACTACTCCCGTAGTGGAAAATTATCCAAGTTTCACCCAGGTGGGCGGAAAGGCCTTGGTGGATCTCATGGTCAGCCAGGCCCTCCAATACCTGCCCATCTTTCAGGGCGAGGAGGTCCTGGATATTCACCCCGGCGACCCTTTGACTTTGCTGACACCCCGGCGCCAAGTTCAAGCCCGGGCGGTGCTGCTGGCCACCGGGGCGGTTTATCGTCATCTGGGGGTCCCCGGTGAGCAGCGTCTGGCCGGCCGCGGCGTCAGCTATTGTTCCACCTGCGACGGCCC
>JALOOY010000030.1 GCA_025454185.1 Thermodesulfobacteriota bacterium | reverse complement strand
CCCCATCCGGATCACTATCATTAGAAAGTAACTTTGTGATCGGGATTTCCAAAAGCGTATCCTGCGCACCTTTACCCCCCGGGGGGAGGAAAACGCCCGCGACGGGGTGGATTTCTGGACCCGGGTCAAGTTTTTAGGCTGGGAAACACGGTATCTGATACGGATCGTCCATCTGGAGGACCCCCGGGGTTCACGCTACCGCAGCTACTGGACCCTGGTGGACCAACCGGCCCAGGTGGCCGGATGCCTGGATGCGGAGCAAAGGCCCTGTGAAAACGATCTGGCCCTGAACATCGGCTCCCACCAGTTCGAACCCTACCCGGACAACCCGGATTGGACCCTGCATACCTATACGTTGAAGGTGGGAGGTAAACATTGGTTTCAGCGTGCCGCCCTGGATTGGGTCGGCACTCGTTCCCTGCGGGAGGTGGTTCAATGCCTGCGCCAGGCGGGTGAAAAAGCGGCCGGGCCCCGGAGCGGTTGGGCGCCCGACCAGCGATGAAGGACCTCATAGCCGCGAGGCGGGATAAAGGCCCGGATTTCCACCGTCCGGGCCAGCGTGTCGATGGAGACATATTTTAGGAATTTAGAGAAACAGTCACCCGAATTGACATACAGGCCTTTCCCGAAGGGATGGCAGGTCAGTTGATGGGAGTGACCCATAATAATGACGTCGTTTTTCCCTCCCAGCAATTCCCGCCGTGCCGCCAGGTCCAGGGAACAAAAAAGCCGCTGTCCGAAATCGTAAAAGGGGCCCTCCAGAAAGTCCGCCAACCGTCGTAAACCGGCCCGCCGCAGGCCGCCAATCATCCAAGTCACCAGATAAGGGGATTTCTTTTCACGAATGAAGGGATCGAACTGATGGCCGTGAATGAACCAGAGGCGCCAGCCGTCTTTTTTGATTTGGATCTGCTTCAGGGTTCCCAAGAGCCGTTGGGTGATCCGGTCGTGATTGCCGAAGACGATCCGGTACGGCCCTTCCCGCCAGCGCCGGATGATGCGGGGGTAGCGGGCCAGAATCATTTCCAAGACCTCGGGTCGTGAACCCGGGTAGACGCCGTAATCGGTTTGGAAGACGTCCCCCATGAGGACAATTTTTTCATGGGACCGCTTCAGGTGCTCGTCGAAACGAAGCAGGTTTTCCTCCCGGCCTTTGAACTTGTCCAGGGCCGGTTCGTGGCTTAAATGAAGGTCCCCGTAAGTGGCAATAAGCATGGGTTTACTTCTTGACGCTGGAGATGAGGCCCCGTGTCCTCACAAGGGCTGAGGGGCTTTGGGTGAACTAATGATCCGCTTTGCTATAGACCATCCCCTCTATTTTGGCAAGCGTAGATTTGGCCTCAGCCGCCGGCGGACTGAAAGGCCCTTGCCCCGGGATCGGTTTTTAGGTATAGATATGCCGTAATAGGAAAACGGCAGGAACGGCGGTAAACTTAAATTTTTAAAAGGGGAGGCGCTGGAAGGACCCATGGAAACCATATCCATTCAGGACCAATATTACACCCGCGGCATCTGTTTCGGCTGCGGGCCGGCCAATGAAAAAGGATTGAAAATAAAAAGCTATGTGGACGGGGACCGGGTGGTAGCCCGCTGGAAGGCCGAAGGCCACCACCAGGCCTTCGAGGGGGTTCTCTGCGGCGGGATCATCGGGACCCTGCTGGACTGCCACTCCAACTGGACCTCGGCCTGGCACCTGATGGTCCAGAACGGGCTGGACCAGCCCCCCTGTACGGTCACCGGAGAATTCGCCGTGAAACTACTCAAACCAACGCCGATCGACGAGGCCGTAGAGTTATCCGCTGCGGTGGTTGAGTCGACGAAGAGCAAGGCGGTCATTGAGGCCACCCTGTCTTATAAAGGGGAAGTCACTGCCACCTGCCGGGGTACCTTCTTTGCGGTGAAGCCGGGGCACCCGGCCTATCACCAACGGTGAAAAAACAGAGATCAGAAGTCAGAGGTCGGGGATCAGAGACGTAGGGTGGACCTATTCTTTTATCCGTCCCCCTTAGCATAACACCTCTCCCGTCCGGGTCAGGTCGTATCCGCCCATAGCCCGGACGGCGTCTTGATATTCGTTGGAGCGGATGACCGTAAGTAATGCCTGGATCTTCTCCTCCTCCCAGTATTTCTCCGGGATGATCAGGTCGTAGCGTTCCTGGACCACAGGAAGGAAGTCCAGGTCCAGGGCCTTGGCCGCGGCAAAGATGCCCATGCCCACGTCGGCCCGGCCGCTCAGGACGTTCACGGCTACGGCCATGTGGGTGAACTCTTCGTCCTCATAGCCCCGGATCTGGGCTGGATCGATCCCCAGTTCCTTCAGGCGGAAATCGAGCAGGATGCGGGTGCCGGAGCCGGCCTGGCGGTTGATGAGGGTTAAATCCGGCCGGGTCAGGTCCTCCAGCCCTTTGATTCCTTGCGGATTTCCTTTGGGTAAAATCAGACCTTGTTGGCGGAAGACCAGATTCAGTCCCTTGACCGGCAGGTCCGGGATCAGCCGTTTGATGTAGGTGGTATTGTACTCCCCGGTGTCGGGGTCCAACAGGTGGGAGCCGGCCAGGTGGGCGATGCCCCGCTTCAGGGCCAGCAGTCCTCCGGTGCTGCCTACGTTGCTGGAGGTGAGCCGGAAACGGGGAAAACGGCGGGTCAGGAAATTACCCAGGAGATCGAGCGTGTTGTCGTGGCTGCCGACGATAACCACGGTCCGGGCGATGACCTGTTCGTCGCGTAGCAGGTCGGCCGGGACCGCTTCGTTCTGATTCAGCCCTTCGGCCTGGGCCGGTATGCGGATGATGCCGTCGGCCCGGGTGAGGGAGGTGATGGTGCCCGCCCCCCGGGGCAGGGGATTGGCGATGACCCGGTCCCCCACCTGCCCGAGATTCACGCGCAGGAATTCTTCCTGACCCAACTTGGAGGGAAAGGACCGGGCCGGATAAACGGCCAATCGTTTGCGCTCCGGGGGGACCAAACCCTGCATCTGGAACAGGACCGGCCGGGCGAACTGCTCAAAAGATATGGTGGCCGACACCGGGTACCCGGGGTTGCCGATGACCGGCTTCCCCGCTACGATGCCCAGAATGGTCGGCTTGCCGGGCATGATGGTTACGCCGTGGACCAGGACCCGGCCCAGGGCCTGGACGGCCGAAAAGGTGTAGTCCTCGCTGCCCGAAGACGAACCGGCGTTGAGGATCACCATCTGGCAGTCCGAGGCCGCCGCCTCCTCCAGGGCGGCCTGAATTTTTTCCGACTGGTCGGTGACGATCCCCCGGCGCTCCGGCAACCCCCCGCATTCCTTGATCAGTCCGCTCAGGACCAGGGTATTGAACTCGGGGACCTTCCCGGGGGGCAGGGGCCTGTCCTGCAGGTCCGGCCAGTCCAGCAGTTCGGACCCGGTGGGGATCAGGATCACCCTGGGCCTTTTCTTAACGGTCACTTTAAAGATACCCCCGGCGATCAGCGCCCCCAGGTCGTAGGGATTGATGCGATGCCCCTGGGGCAGCAGCAGTTCTGTGGCCACCATGTCTTCGCCCAGTTTGCGGACATTCTGCCAGGGGTAGGCGGAGGCCTGGATTTCCAGCCCTTCTTCATCCAGGGGGTTGAGGTTTTCCACCATGATCACGGCGTTGGTCCGGGGGGGCAGAGGATGGCCGGTGTTGATCCAGAAGGCCTCCTGCCCGACAGTCAGACGCTTCGGCCGCTCGATGCTGGCTCCGAAGGTATCTTCCGCCCAGACGGCAATGCCGTCCATGGCCGCAGCATGGAAATTGGGGGAAGAGAAGCGGGCGAAGACCGGCTCGGCCAAGACCCTTCCCTGGGCCTCCAGGGTGGGGATTTCTTCATCCCCCAACAGGGCCGCGTAATCGAGGCAATTGAAAAAAATATCCCGAGCCTCTGCCAGCGATTTCATTTCAAAGTATATCTTTCTTTTCATTGGCATCTCCGTTCATTATTCGGTATCCGTTTTTAACCTGCAACCTGCAACCTGCAACCAGCAACCAGCAACCAGCAACCAACTTCTAAAACAAGAACACCTCCACCCAATCCCCCTTTTCCTTCCCCTCCGTAAAACGGTCGATGCGAACCAGTCCGTCGGAGCGGACCAGGGTGGAGATCAGACCGGACTGTCCCAGGATCGGCTCGGCTTCCCAGCCCTGGGGGCCGGCCTGGAGGGCGACGCGGATATAATCGTCACGGCCCTGGGCGGAGGCGAGATTACGGGTCAACCGTGCCCGTAGACCGGGATTGATTTTGGCCGGTTCCGCGCCCTCCAGCCGGTTCAGGCAGGGTTTCACGAAAACCGAAAAAACCACCATGGCCGAGGCGGTGTGACCGGGGAGTCCCCAGAGCACCTTTTCGCCGATCCGGGCCAGGATGGTCGGCTTCCCGGGGCTGATGGCAATGCCGTGGGCCAGGACCTGGGAAGCGGGGAAGGATTCGATGACTTCCAGGGTAAAATCCCGGGTCCCTACGGAACTCCCTCCGGAAACCAGGACCATGTCGGCCTGTTCCAGGGCCTCACGGCATTTTCCCCGTAAGGCTTCCCGGGAGTCCCGGACCAGACCGAGAAAGAGAGGGATCCCGCCGTTTTTTTCCACCAAGGCCGGCAGGGTATAGGCGTTGATGTCCCGGACGGAACCAGGGGGCGGCTTCCGGTCGATAGACACGATTTCATCGCCGGTGGAAATAATGGCCACCCGGGGCCGGCGACAGACGGTCACCTGCCGGATCCCGACCCCGGCCAGAAGCCCCAGATCCTGGGGCCGCAGACGGTGTCCCCGGGGAATCATCGGCTGCCCCCGCTTCAGGTCTTCGCCGATCCGGATCAGGTGGTCGCCCGGGGAGACCGATCGGAAAACCTCGATCGTTTGGGCATCCAGGACCTGGGTGTGCTCGATCATGACCACGGCGTCGGCCCCCGGCGGGAGCATGCCGCCGGTAGCGATACGGAAGCACTGGCCGGGAAAGACCGGGACCTCGGCGGATTGTCCCATGACGATTTCGCCGGCCAGGGTCAGCAGGGCCGGGATGGACTCCGAGGCCCCGAAAGTATCCCTGGCCTTAACGGCGTAACCGTCCATGGTGGCCCGAGGGAAATGGGGCAGGTCTTCGGGAGAGTGCAGGGGTTCGCTGAGGACCCGATTCAAGGATTCTTCCAGGAAAACGGTTTCCGAAGCGAGGGATGGCAGCGTTCCAATGATTTCTAAAATGTCTTCCGGGTGCTTGACGTGAAGAAAAGGCTTCATGAAACCTCGATCGATAAGGGCTTTGACCCTGCAGGCGTATTTGCATTGACAGGACGGCCGTTATTATGTAAAAATTGACATAGTATTGCAACCGAATAAACGCACATGCTCTTCGACCCTTTCAACCGACGCCTCAATTATTTGCGCATCTCCCTGACCGACCGCTGCAACCTGCGCTGTCTCTATTGCATGCCCGAGGAAGGGGTCCCCAAACTGGCCCACGAAGACATTCTGAGCTATGAGGAACTGCTGCGCCTGGCGCGCCTGAGCGTCGCCCTCGGCATCGAAAAGATTCGGCTCACGGGGGGGGAGCCCTTGACCCGCAGGGGGGTCATCCCGTTCATGGCCGAACTGGCCCGCATCCCGGGTGTCAAGGACATCAGCCTGACCACCAACGGTATCCTGCTGGCCGAACAGGCCCGGTCTATCTGGGAGGCAGGCATTCGCCGTATCAACGTCAGCCTGGACTCTCTGGACCCGCGACGTTATGCCCTGATAACCCGGCACGATCTGTTTGAAAGGGTCTGGCAAGGGATTCAAACCGCCGAGGCCATCGGTTTTCAGCCCATCAAAATCAATGTGGTGGCTTTGAAAGGCATCAATGAGGAGGAAATAACGGCCTTCGGCCGGTTGTCCTGCGAAAAGCCCTATCATGTCAGATTTATTGAATTTATGCCTGTGGGGCCTTCTGTGGGCTGTTCGGAGGACCGTTTCCTCCCGGCGGACCGGATCCTGGAGCGGCTGAGATCCCTGGGGCCTCTGACCTCGATCAACGGGCGGCGCCTCGACGGACCGGCGCGGCGCTGGGCCTACGCCGGGGCCCGGGGGGAGGTAGGGGTGATCAGCCCCGTGAGCCAGCATTTCTGCCCCAACTGCAACCGGCTGCGCCTGACCTCGGACGGCAAGCTGCGGACCTGCATCTTTTCCGACCGGGAAACCGACCTCCGGCGGCCCTTGCGGGAGGGCGCACCCGACGATCATTTGGAAATGATCATCCGGGAGGCCATCGCCCACAAACCCCGGGAACATCCCCTCAACACCTCCTCCGCGCCCCAACGCTGCCAGCGTCAGATGTCTAAAATCGGCGGCTGAAAGGGGGCCTTCCATTTCACGGTTGATTTTCCGGTCCACCGTTGCTATGATGCGCCCGTTTTAGGTTTTTATCCGGCCAGAAAAGTCATGATCTTACCCCACAGCATAGCCGAGCGAAAGATCAGGGAAGCCCAGGAAAAAGGTGAATTCGACAACCTGCCGGGCAAAGGGAAGCCCCTGCAGTTGGAGGACGACAGCCAGATCCCCGAGGAACTGCGCCTGGCCTACAAAATCTTGAAGAACGCCGACTGCCTGCCCCCCGAGCTGGAATTGAAAAAGGACATCGTCCGCATGGAAGAGATGCTCCGGGGCGTGACGGAGGTGCAGGAAAAATACCGATTGATGAAGAAGCTCAACTTTCAGATCATGAAATTGAACATGATGCGCGGGGTGTCTCCCCTGCTGGAAGAGGACCAGGTCTATTACGACAAGGTGGTAGAGCAATTCTCGAAATCGGACGATGAGCAGCGAGGATAGCCCGCCATGGACATGAAACGCGATTATTATGAGGATATTCAGCTCTTTGAGAGCAAGGTGGTCCTGTTCTGGACCATCGCTTTTTTAGCCTTCCTCTTCTCGCTCCCGCTTTACACATCCTCCTATTATCTTTTTTTATTCAATATCATCATGGTTCACGTGATCATGGCGGTGGGACTCAACATCCTCATGGGTTATACCGGCCAGATCTCCCTGGGCCACGCAGGTTTTTTTGCCATCGGGGCCTACGGCACGGCCCTGCTGATGACCAAGCTGCAATTGCCCTTTCTGCTGGCCTTGCCCCTGGCGGGATTCATCGCCGCTTTTTTCGGTTTCATTTTAGGCCTGCCGGCCCTCCGGCTCGAAGGGCCGTACTTGGCCATCGCCTCCATGGGCTTCGGCTTGACCATCATGCACGTTATCGGCCGCTGGGAAGTGTTCGGTGGGCGCATGGGCATCCAGGCCCCGCCCCTGGACCTGGGTTTTCCCCAACTGGGCCTGAGCTGGGTGGTCAAATCGGATATGGGCAAGTATTATCTCATCCTGATCATCACGATCCTCCTGGTGGTGGCCGCCCGTAACATCATGAAAACCCGGGTGGGAAGGTCCTTTGTGGCCATCCGGGACAGCGACATCGCCGCCGAGGTCATCGGCATCAATTTGACCCGCTACAAGACCCTGTCCTTCATGGTCAGCTCCTTTTATACCGGCGTGGCCGGGGGGCTGTTCGGGTTCGTCCTGGGCTTTTTCGATCCCTTTACCTTTACCCTGCTCTTGTCCATCATTTTCCTGGTCATGGTGGTGGTGGGCGGCCTGGGCTCCATCATGGGCTCCATCGCCGGAGCGGCCCTGATCACCTATCTGCAGTACAGCCTGCTGAAGAATGTGGGCGAGAAACCGGTCATCGGCGACCTCCTGACGGCCATCTCCAAAAAATGGTTTACCGTCATCGGACTGGAAAACTTCAACAGCATCATCCTGGGTCTGATCATGCTGGCCATCATCATCTTTGAACCGCTGGGCATTTTCGGCATCTGGATCCGGCTGAAAAAGTACTGGAAGACTTGGCCTTTTTAACAACCGTGAGGCGCAAGGGCGTGAGGCGTCGGGCGTTCGGCGCAGTTCGCCCCCTCCCTTGACAGGAGGGGGCGGGTGAAGCTTGGTTCTGCATCGCCACCGATTTCACCTTCCGTATCGTAAAAAGAAATTTTTCGGTTTTAGCCATTGGGGATGTGAAACAGCTATGATTGGACAACTGATAATCGAGGGACTGGCCATCGGGGCCTGCTACGGACTCTTCGGCATCGCGGTGGTCATTATTTACAAGACCTCCGAGGTGGTCAATTTCGCCCAGGGGGAGATGGCCATGATGTCCACCTTCGTGGCCTACCACATCCTGACCTTTTACCAATATCCCTTCTGGCTGGCCTATATCCTGACCATGGTCTTCGCCGTCCTTTTGGGAATTGTCGTCGAATTCATCTTCCTGCGACCGGCCAAAAACCCCAATCTGCTGGGACTGATCGTGATCACCCTGGGGGCGGAGATGCTGCTCATGGGGCTGGCCAGTTGGAAATGGGGGGCGGAGCAGAAGGAGTTCACCCTGCCTTTTTCCACCCTGAAGACTTACGAGCCGGTCCCGGGTTTGATCGTCAATGACTGGGCCATCGCCGTCTTCATTGCGGCCGCCATCCTGATGATCCTGCTTTTTTTATTTTTCAAATATACCAAGCTGGGCGTGGCCATGCGGGCCACCCAGCAGAATAAACACGCGGCCAAAATTATGGGAGTTCGGGTCGAACGGGTTTTTTCCCTGGCCTGGGGGTTCAGTTCCTTCATCGGGGCCACGGCCGCCATGTTTTTCGCCGGCCGGGCCACCCTGGATCCGGCTTACATGATGGAGCCCTTCATGCGGGCCTTTGCCGCCGCCGTCCTGGGGGGGCTGATGAGCATCCCGGGGATCGTCATCGGCGGGGAGCTTTTGGGCCTGATCGAAAATCTTTTCGGCTATGTCTGGCCCGAGTGGAAACCCATCGTGGCCTTCGTGGTCATCGTGCTGGTCCTTTGCGTGCGGCCCAGTGGGCTGTTCGCCAAGCATTATGTCAAGAAAGTATAGCAAGGTAGACTAGACATTCGAAGACCTTCGCTCGTCATTCCGGCGAAGGCCGGAATCCAGGGCAGTTTGATTCTCCAATCTCCTGGTTCCCGGATCGAGTCCGGGATGACGGCCTAAAAAAAGCTGAAATCGGTGTTAAATTTAAAACGTATACGGTTGATAGTTTCAGTTGTTTTTTTCGGGCTGATCGGGATAGGCGTGCAGGGGTGGACCGGCGAGCGTCCCTCTTTCACCGCCGAGCAGCAGGAGGTCGCCGCGGCGGCCCGGCTTT
>JALOOY010000503.1 GCA_025454185.1 Thermodesulfobacteriota bacterium | reverse complement strand
ACGTGAGCGCCCAGAAAAAGGCGGAAGCCGCCCTTCAGGAAGCCTACCAAACACTCGATCAAAAGGTAAAGGAAAGAACCACCCAGTTTCAGGCCGCCAATCAGCGCTTACGAAAGGAAATCGAAGAGCGGAAACAGGTGGAAAAATCCTTAAAAATATCCCGGGAAAAACTTCGGCTTCTGTCCAACCGGCTGATCGCCACCCAGGAAAGGGAACGGAAGCTGCTGGCCTTTGAACTGCACGACGAACTGGGCCAAATTCTGGTCGGGTTGAAATTCCAAATTTTTTCCCTGCGCCATAAACTGGAGGGACCGGCTGATCCCTTGTGGAACGCCTTTGAGGAGACCTGCGGTCACTTGGATCTGGCCACGGAGAAGGTGCGCCGTTTATCCCGGCAATTGAGTCCCACCACATTGGAGCATCTCGGACTGGCCGAAACGCTCCGTCAGCTTTTTCAAGAATTCGCCCAGCATCATAAGCTCCTGGTAAAAAACGAACTCGAGGTCTTGGCGGGCCTGCTCTCCTACGTCCAGGAAGTAAACGTATACCGCATATTTCAAGAGGCCTTGACCAACATTAAAAAACATGCCCGTTCGAAGACGGCCTCGGTCGCCACCGAGATAAGGCCCGACCGAATTGTATTTTGCATAGAGGATGACGGTCGGGGGTTCGACAAATCCCGCAGGACGCTGAAAAAATCGGCCGACCCGGGCCTGGGCTTGATCATCATGGAGGAGCGGGCCAGGATGGCGGGGGGATCGTTGGCCATCCAAAGCCGAAGGAACAAGGGCACTTGCCTAACCTTGGAGATTCCCAGACGGTAGCCCGCTCGGGTCTGCGTGTTGCTGCTTGTCCCTATATCCGGGGTCAGGGCTGGGCTTTTTTCCGGCGGAAGTTTTTCTCCCGTTCCATGAGGATCTTCCCGAACTCCATGGCGTGTTTTTTCATGGCCAGGTGGGCTTTTTTGGCGTTCCCGGCCAGGACGGCCTCCACCACGGGCCGGTGCATGCCGGCCGGGTGAATGAAGTGAAAATCGGGGTCCCCGGCCTCCACCACGCGGTGGGTGAGCTCCATGAGCGAGCGCACCAGGGCCTCGAAAAAGCGGTTGCCGCACATCTCGGCCAGGATGAAATGGACGGCTGTTTTGCGGTCCACATCCTCTTCCAGGGTGCGGCTGGGCTCTTCTTCGGCCGCCAGGGCCGCGCGCAGGCGCTGGTCATAGGCCGGGTTCACGTGTTCGGCGGCCAGGCGGGCCATCTCGGGTTCGATGAGGAGCCGGACCTGATACAATTCGGGAATGGAGATCTTTTCGGCCAGGAACAGATCCAGAAAAGAGCGGGCCAGGTGGTCGAAGGTCAGGTCGGTCACGAAAGCCCCGCCGGTCGCTCCCTGGCGGGTGTTGATGAAACCGCTGTTTTCCAGGTTGCGCAGGGCCTCCCGGACGGCCACCCGGCTGACCTGGAACTCCTCGGCCAGGTCCCTTTCGGCCGGCAGCCGCTCGCCGGCCTTGAACTGCCCCAGCAGAATGGACTGTTTGAGCTGCTCGAACACTTCATCGGAAACCCGCACCGGTCGAATGGGCTTGAATCGGGGCATCGACTCTCCTCTCACTTGCCAACAGCCTAAAAAATAACTAAAAAATTTTCAATGAAAAATTTTTATTGACATAATAATTTTATCTATATTAAATATTATACCATTGATCCAATGGGCGACGAAAGTGAGTTTTATGCCCCTTGCTGGGCCTGGATCAACGCACGGCGCGCCTGTTCCCGCCCGGCTCCCGCCGGGCCGCTGGTTAGTTTTTAGTCCCAAATCCTTAACATTCGAGGCTTGGCTGCCCCACCACGAAAACCATGAACATAGCCAGACACTTGGAGCGCTCCGCCGCCTTTTTCCCCGATCGTCCGGCAGTCTGCGCCGGGGAGCGGGAGATCACCTACCAGGCCCTGAACCAGCAGGCCGACCGGGTGGCCCGGGCCCTGGAGCGCCTGGGGGTCCGCCCCGGAGACCGGATCGGCCTCTGCGCCCCCAACTCGCCCGAATGGCTGGCCTTTTACTTTGGGGTCCTGAAAACCGGGGCCGCGGCGGCCACCTTCTCCTTTCAGCTCCCGGCGGAAGAATTGGTCCGGCTGATCCCGGCAATCGGTCTGCGTTTCATTTTTTCCACGGGAGACAAGCGCGGCGCCCTGACCGGGCTGAAGGCCGCCGGGTCGCTGGAAGGGCTGCTGGGTCCCGCCGGGGACCCGGACTGGTCCGAGGAGCTCGCCCGCCATACCGGCCCCTTCCCGACCGTCGAGCGCAACCGCTCGGACACGGCCGCCGTCCTCTTTACCGGAGGGACCACCGGCTTTCCCAAAGGGGTCCAATTAAGCCACGAAAACATCACCGTTTCCAGCCACAATGTGGCCTACTCCGAGCGTTCCACCGAGCAGGACCGGGCCCTCTGTTTCCTGCCCTTCAACCACGTCTTCGGCCAGATGCACATCATGAACGCTACCCTCTTTTCCGGCGGCTGCCTGGAACTCCTGCCGGCCTTCGACCTGGACCGGGTCCTGGAGACCCTGGCCACGGAAAAGATCACCAAATTTTACGCCGTGCCCACTGTCTACATCCGCCTGCTGGCTCTGGACCGGCTCCGGGAAAGACTTCCGGGGGTGCGTTATTGCTTTTCCGCCGCCGCTTCTCT
>JALOOY010000502.1 GCA_025454185.1 Thermodesulfobacteriota bacterium | reverse complement strand
GGAAGCCCTCAAGAAACTCGCAAAAAAACAGCCGCCGGGGGAAGCGTCTCCGGCCCTGGAACCAGCGGATGCCCCGGGCCCGGGGGACTACATCAAGCCCTTCTGGCTTTACCTGGTCGCCCTGGGGCTAGTCTTCAATGGGGGCCTTTTTTTCTGGTGGGTTTTTCATCCGGCATCACCGAAAACCCCGGTGCCGGGAAGGCTTCCCGCCCCCCGGGTGGCCCCGAAAGTAGCTGTTTCACCTCCCCCGCCCGTTGAGGCCGATCGCTCCGTTTTCCCGCCTAAAAAGGAACCTATCCCGGAACCGCTCCGGACGCCGGCCAAAACGCGGACCGCCGAAGAGCGCACTCCCGTCGCGCCGCCGCGGGAGAAGACGTCCTTATCCGAACCGGCTAAAACGCCTCCCCCCCAGCCGCCGGCGGAAAAAATTCCAACTCCCGAACCGGTTAGAAAACCTTCCCCGACGACGCCGGAGGAAAAGACCGCCGTTTCAGCAACGGCCCAAGCGTCGCCGCCTACCCCCAAGAAGGAAATTCCCCTTCGGGACCGGATTCTCCAGATGAACGAGCTGCCGGCGGAAATCCGCAATGCCCTGCCGCCGTTGAGGGTCTCGACCCACATTTACAGCAGTGATCCGCAAAGCCGCCTGGTGCGGGTCAACGAGCAGATCCTTCAGGAAGGGCAGGTTTCTCTGGAAGGGCTGAAGGTGGAGGAAATCGTGCCGAGAGGCATCATCTTCCGGTACCAGGGATACCGTCTTCGAATGGGGATTCAGTGAGAAAGTTGAAAAGGATTTTCAGGAAGCCGTTGACGATTACCTGAATAGGTGCGCAGAGCAAGGGAAGAAGCTCGAAATGCCCTTCAAAGGATCCTTCAATCAATATCCGCCTCAACTCCTGACCATTTGCCTTCACGAGAGAATTTCCCTGGAAAAACTGAACGGCTGATCCGTTCTGCAATCTTTCTACGGTCAATTAACGCCTTTTTCCTCCTTCAGCCCCAAAAACTTCTCTTATACCTTGCGCGAAGATTGTCTTGGACCCCGGCTAATCCCGCTGTAATCGCGGGACCGGGGTGACTATTTGTAGGTACAGCAGGGTACTAATGAAGATTCACGAGGAGCAGCGGCGGCCGGGCTGACAAACCCCTTGCCCTGAAGCCGATCCAGCGAGTATAGTGCATCAATATTCGCAAAAGAGTCGTCTTTGCGCGGAGTGAAATGACGAGGCCATCCCCGAAATGCAGATAGGTACAGCCAGGGGGTTGCTTCCCCCGAATCAAGACCGGGATCGCCGGTGATTTGAATTTTGTTCATTTGAATTTGTTTCGGATTTCGAGTTTCGGATTTCGAATTTGAGCCAAGGAAATCTTATGAGCATTGAAACCCAGATTATCCGAACCGTCTGTCCGGCCCACTGCGGGATCGACGCCTGCGGTATCCTGGCCCATGTGCAGGGGAACCGGGTGGTCAAGGTGGAACCGGCGGAATTTCCGGATCCCCGCTACCGCCGGATCTGCCTGCGCGGGCTTTCCAGCCTGGAGATTACCTACCACCCCGACCGGCTGCAGCACCCCCTGAAACGGGTGGGCGCCCGGGGCGAGGGGAAATTCACGCGGATCACCTGGGAAGAGGCGCTCGACACGATTGCCGAGCGCTTCCGGGAGATCGGGGAGCGCTGGGGCTGGCCGGCCATCGGCTGGGTCCTGGGCGGTCCGGGGGCCGGGACCACCAAGTTCGGGGCCTACCTGCGCCTGGCCGGTCTCACCCGCTCCACCCGGGTCAGCGCCTGGGGCTACGGGGACGCGGGCCTGCCCTGCGGCAGCAAGGTCCTGTTCGGGACCCAGTTTCCCTACGCCCTGCTCTTCGGCTCCCTGTTCTCGGGCCGGACCACCCCGGAGCTGCTGGTAGTCTGGGGGGCCAACCCGGGCGAGTCCCAGCCCCTGAACCTGATGCGGCCCATTATGGACGCCAAGGCCCGGGGCGCGCGGCTGGTGGTCATCGACCCGCGCTTCACGGTCACCGCCTCCAAGGCGGATGCCTATCTGGGGCTAAAGCCCGGCACGGATACGGCCCTGGCCCTAAGCCTGATGCAGGTGATCTTTGAAAAAGGCCTGGAAAACAGGGAGTTCATCTGCAAGTACACGGTCGGCCCGTACCTGGTGCGGGACGACAACGGCGCCTTCCTCCGCGGTGCGGATATCGGACTGGCGGAGGGCAAAGACTATGTGGTCTGGGACGAGTCAGCCCAGGCAGCTCGGGCACGAAAGGTCCCGGGAGGCGAAGCGGCCCTCTGCGGCCGCCATACGGTCAACGGTATTTCCTGCCGGCCCTCCTTCGAACTCCTACGGGAACTGGCCGCCCAGTATCCGCCGGCCCGGGCCGCGGAGATCACCGGCCTGCGGGCGGGGGACATCGTAAAGCTGGCCGGTCACATCGGCTCGGCCGCATCGGTCACCTTCGTCACCCACATGGGCTTCACCCGCACCTACCACGGGGACATCTCCCTGCGGGCTCTGGGGACCCTGGCCGCCGTAACCGGCAACGTGCAGGCCACCTTCCGCGGCGGGCACTTGCCGGCCGTGCTCAACTGGGACCCCTTCCTCCGGCCCGACACCCCCAAACCGGCCTATTCCCGCCTGGGGATTCTGCCCCTGTATGAAGCGGTCATCTCCGGGAAACCCTATCCGGTGAAGG
>JALOOY010000501.1 GCA_025454185.1 Thermodesulfobacteriota bacterium | reverse complement strand
ATAGCGCTGCAGCGGGTCATAGGGGACGATCGGACTTTCCCGCACTTCCTCGGGCGGCTGCTCCGTTTCTTCCTCGGGGTTTACCCAGTGCTCATCGAAAGAGGAGGTGTTCAAGTCCATGGGATCGGTATAAGAAAGGCAAAATAATGACTTCTATTGCCTGCTGGAAAACCCAAGGCCCCGGCCGGGGGGCAGGGGCCCGGGACGGTGGGTTTAATCGAGCAAATCCTGGTCGTAAATCGATTCCAGGCGGTATTTGTGCTTGGCCTCTTCCTCGGCCAGATGGCCGAACAATTTTTTCTGCTCCGGGTTAGGGGAATTCTCCGCCCAGGCCGCGTAAAATTTAAAGGATTTTTCCTCGTTCTTCATGGCCAGCATCATGACTTCCTGGTATTTAATTTCTGGATAGAACTTCATCTCCAGCAGGTAGTCGCTGATCTTCAAATCAGGGACTTTGCCGGTCGGTTCCGGCAAATGGGCCACGTCCTCCAGATTCCGCAGGAGTTCTTCGTGTTTTTGTTCCTCAGCGGCCAGTTCGTTGAACAAGACCGGTATTCCCGGATACTGGGCCAGGCCGGCGGCGGAACGGTAAAAAGCCTGGGCGTTTTTTTCCTTATCGATAGCAAACTGGACAATTTCCTGAAAAGTGCTCAGCGACATCGTTTCCTCCTGATTTTATTAATATCTGGGCTTATTTAAGTTAATTTACTTTCCCCCGGGGGGGTTGTCAAGGAATAAAAAAGGCCCTCCCGCCTACCGGGAGGGCCGCATAAGGATCCGGGAGCCGGATCGCCGCCTCTTATTCCCAAACCCGCTTGTCGTCGATCTTCTTAGCCCCTTTGGGCAGGGAACCACGGTTTAGAAACTGGACCTCGCCGCGCAGGCGCAGGATATCCTGGATGGTCTTCTGGAGATCGGCCTTGAGCAGGTCGGGGTTACCCGCCGGACCGATCAACTCGGCCCGGAAGGTCATGCGGTCCTGGTGCCCCTCCCGGGTAACCACCACCTGGCAGGCGCAGATCTCTGGAAATTTGGCGGCCACGGCATCGACCTGGCCCGGATGGATGAACATGCCCTTGACCTTGGTCACCTGGTCCACCCGGCCCACGATCTTGATCAGACGCGGGGTGGTCCGACCGCAGGGGCAGGGTTCGTCGCTGTAATAGGAGAGGTCGCCTGTACCGAAGCGTATCAGGGGATAGACCTTATTGAAACAGGTACCGACCACCTCTCCGACTTCGCCCGGCCCCAATTGCTTCCCGGTCTGGGGATCCACGATTTCCACGATGGCATCGTCCGGGAAATGCATGCCGTTTTTCTCGAGGCACTCATACCCCAGGCAGCCAATGTCGGCCGTACCGTAGCTCTGGCGGATGATGATCCCCAGTTCCGACTCGATGCTGTCCCGCAGGGATTCCGGCAGCATCTCCGCGGCCACAAAGGCCGTCTTGAGGTTCAGGTCCTTTTTGGGGTTCAGGCCCAATTCCTTGGCCCGCTGCAGAATGGTATGCAGAAAACTGGGGGTCCCCAGAAACCCCGTGACCTTCAGGTCCTTCAGGGTCTGGATCTGCAGTTCCGTATTCCCGACCCCGGAGGGCACGGTGCGGCAGCCGAGCAGCTTCAGCGATTCGTCCAGCATGAAAGCGAAGGGCACCAGGTGGTAGCTGAAGGTGACCTGGGCGATGTCCCCGGCCCGGAAGCCCCCGGCGAACAGGCCCTGGGCCCAGCGGGTGTCGTCGTAGTGCATCTCGCCGGGTTCGTAGATCGGCCCCGGGGAGACGAAGATCCGGCGCAGGGCTTCGGCCGGGACGCCGTTCCAGCCCCCGAAGGGCGGACTTTTTTTCTGCATGCCGATCAGGTCGGTCTTTTCCGTTATGGCCAACCGCTCCAGGTCCTTGACCGTGGTCAAGTCCGGGGGCTTGGCCCTGGCCCGGTCCATTTTTTTCCTGAAGGCCGGGGCCTGGTCATAGGCGTAGGCCACGATTTGTTTGAGTTTTTTATTCAAATACCGGCGGCGCTCCGCCGCGGTCATCGTTTCCTGTTTGGAAAAGTATCCGCTGTAGCGGTCTTTCTTGGTTGCCATGCCTTTCTCCTTGATCCTTAAAAAAAAGGGGCCGGCTCATGGGTGGGCAGGCCCCTTTTGGGATCGACCAATTCCCAAGGGTTATTTTTTGGGAGGGAACGTGCCTTCGAACGGAACCACCATGGACTTCCCGTCCGGCCCGACAAAGGTGGCGGTGCCGTTTACCATGATGGGAAATTTGAAATCCTGGATGTCGTCCCACCATTTTTTCAACAGATCAGGGGCCTTGACATTCAGTTCCTGCAGGCGATGCCCCTTGGAAACGAGCAGGAGCAGCATGGTCGTATAAGAATCAAAGGCGCCGTTGATGCGCAGGGTGTCCGTGGTCTTGGCCGGAATGTAGTTATCATCGAAATAGGTGATGGTATTAACTTCGAATTCCTCGAAGGAAACGCTGAATTTCAAGTCATCCAGCATCAGGCGATAATTGTTCGGATTCTCCATGGTAAAAACAAAGGCCAAGTTGAGGCCCGAACCCCTCTTTTCTTTGGGGTCCAGGTAAAAACTCCAGTAATTGGCGATATCGATCCGTTCCAGTTTCACCACCGGCGCCTTGGCGGCAGCCATCTTGGCGCCCATTCCCTTGCCCATCTTGGGGGCCGGGGCCGGAGC
>JALOOY010000029.1 GCA_025454185.1 Thermodesulfobacteriota bacterium | reverse complement strand
GTAACCTCCACCCCATTTCCCCGGGGGTCTTTTTCCGTTATATCGTTTTTATTTTGCAATTTTCAAGCCATTTTTCAACTATTTTTTCCACCAGCCCCGGAGTTCCCGGTTCCAACCCGAAAACTTCCATAAAATGCCCGGCCAGATTATGTCTAAGTTCAGCGCTCACGGGCTGGTGGCCTTTTATTTTTTCCAGGGAGGTCATGCGGACCCCGGCCAGACCGCAGGGATTGATCAAATCAAAAGGATCCAGACCGGCCCCATAATTGAGAGCCAGGCCGTGAAAAGAAATGTTCTGCTGGATCGCCAGACCCAGGGAGGCAATTTTTTCCTCCCCCACCCAGACCCCCGGATAACCCGGGCGGCGGGCGGCCCGAACCCGGTAATCGGCCAGCGTGCGCATGACGACCTCTTCCAGTCTCCGGACCACTTCCCGGATCCCCAGGCCCAGATGCTTCAGGTTCAAGATGGGATAGGCGATCAGTTGACCGGGCCCGTGATAGGTAACCTGGCCGCCCCGCTCGCAGCAAATCAGTTCCAGGCCCAGTTCTTTCAACCGGGCCGCGTCGGCCAAGAGGTGCTCCGGACGGCCGAAACGGCCCAGGGTCAATACCGGCGGGTGTTCCAGCAGGAGCAAAACCTCCGGAAAATCCTCCCGGGACCGCTTGCAGGCCACCAGTTCCTTTTGCAGTTCCCAGGCCTGATGGTAAGGAACCAGGCCCAGGTCCAGCCGGCAGACCGATCGGCTCTCGGGCCAATTCCCGTGTCCCTTGCGAATCGCCGAGTCCTTTCTTCCCCAATTGGGGGCTATTATAGCGATTCCGGCCCCTTCCCACAAGGTATAGTTCATTGGTTCTCCTTGACCTGAACTTTCATCCTTGATAGGATATGACCTGGAAAATAGCTGCTTAGGGAGGCCCAACGTGCCCTCGTCCAAAAAAGCCTTGATCAGTGTCACCGACAAAACGGGAATCGTGGCCCTGGCCCAAAAATTGACCGGGCTGGGCTTTGAAATCTTATCTACCGGCGGGACGGCTAAAACCCTGCAGGAGGCCGGCATCCCGGTAACGGAGGTTTCGGCTTACACCGGTTTTCCGGAAATCCTGGACGGGCGGGTCAAGACGCTGCAACCCAAGATACACGGCGGGCTGTTGGGCCGCCGCCGGGAGGCCCGCCACCGGGAGCAGATGCGGGACCTGGGCATCGAGCCGATCGACCTGCTGGTGGTCAATTTGTACGCCTTTGAAAAGACTGTCTCCCGGCCCGGCTGCACGCTGGAGGAGGCTATCGAAAATATCGATATCGGGGGCCCGGCCCTGCTGCGGGCCGCGGCCAAAAATTTTCAGGACGTGACGGTCCTCACCGACCCTGCCGATTACGACCGGGTCATCCGGGAGTGGGAAACGGGGGGAGGCACCACCCTGGAAACCCGTTACGACCTGGCCCGGAAGGTTTTCCTTTTGACGCAGCGCTATGACGGTGCCATCAGCCAATACCTCTCCGGCCGGACTCTGCATGACTAAAGGCCTGCCCGCACCGTCCGCGGTTTCCGGCCATATCGCCTTCGACATCGACGGCGTCTTCGGCAACGTGATGGCCCTGTTCATCCGCCTGGCCCGGGAATATTACCGCATCGATTCCCTGCGCTATGAAGATATAACCCGCTACTATCTGTATGACTGCCTGGACCTGGCCCCGGAGATTATCGATGCCCTCATCGAAAAAATCCTCGATTATCCCCACGCCCTGGAGATGGTCCCTTTCGACCAGGCCGTGCCGGTGCTCCGGCGCTACGGCCGGATCCAGCCCTTGACGTTCATTACCGCCCGAACCAAGGCGGAGCCGATCACCGACTGGGTCCAGCGTCACCTCTCCGACTTGGCGCCCGAACGGATCCGGGTCATAGCCACCGGAGAACATGACCGGAAACTGGAGGTCCTCCGGGATCTGGGTTTCCGCTATTATGTGGACGATCACCTGGATACCTGCCACCTGTTGTACCGGAACGACATCATTCCCATCGTCTATGAACAACCCTGGAACCAGGAACCCCACCCCTACCTCCGGGTAAGGGGCTGGGAGGAACTCGGGAATCTTTTGTTCTAAAGGAGGAGTTCATGAAAGTACTCATCGTCGGCGGAGGGGGCCGGGAGCATGCCCTGGCCTGGAAAATTGCCCAGAGTCCTCGGGTAACGAAGATCTTCTGCGCCCCGGGAAACGCCGGTATCGCGGAACTGGCTACCTGTATCCCGATCAAGGTAGAGGATACGGAAAGTCTGGTCGCCCTGGCCCTCCGGGAAAAGGTGGACCTGACCGTGATCGGGCCGGAAGCGCCGCTGACCCTGGGTCTGACGGACCTGCTGGAAAAGAAGGGGTTGAGGGTTTTCGGGGTCAGCAAAAAAGCAGCCCTCCTGGAGGCCAGCAAGGACTTCGCCAAACGCATCATGGTCAAATACCGCATACCCACCGCCGCCTACCGCTCCTTCACCGACCCCCGCCAGGCCATGGCCTATCTGGACAAGGTGGGGGCCCCCATCGTCATCAAGGCCGACGGGCTGGCGGCGGGTAAAGGGGTCATGGTCTGTCAAACCCCGGCCGAGGCCCGGGCGGCCATTGAGCTGATCATGCTGGACCGGGCCTTCGGAGAGGCCGGCAACAAGGTCATCCTGGAAGAATTGCTCACCGGGGAAGAGGCCTCTTTCCTGGCCTTCAGCGACGGAAAAAATCTGCTGCCCCTGCCCACCTCCCAGGACCACAAGCCTATTTACGACAACGATCAGGGCCCCAACACCGGCGGCATGGGGGCCTACTCGCCGGCCCCGGTAGTGGATGAAGTCCTTTTCCAGGAAGTCATGACCCGCATCATGCTTCCAACGATCCGGGGCATGGCCAAGGAGGGCCGCCCTTATAAAGGGGTCCTTTATGCCGGGCTGATGATCGACCGGGGCCAGGCCAAGGTGCTCGAATTCAACGCCCGCTTCGGTGACCCCGAGGCCCAGCCCCTGTTGCTGCGGCTCAAGAGCGACCTGGTGGACATCCTCGAAGCCGTGGCAAATGGAAAATTGAACCAGGTCCAGGCGGTCTGGGACCCGCGCCCCACCGTTTGCGTGGTCCTGGCCGAACAGGGCTACCCGGGGTCCTATAAAAAGGGCCATCCGATCGAAGGTCTGGCCGCGGTCAAACGGATGAAGGATGTGGTGGCCTTTCACGCCGGAACCGCCCTGAAGGACGGAGCGGTGGTGACCAACGGGGGCCGGGTCCTGGGCGTGACGGCCATCGGCGGCGACATACCCCGGGCCATCAAAAAGGCCTATGAAGCCACGGCCAAGATCACCTGGCCCGGCGCCTACTACCGCACCGATATCGGGCGGAAGGCCTTGAAATTCCTGAAAGGCAGGGGGGAGAAACCGGGGCCCCAGGTGGCGCTCATCATGGGCAGTGATTCCGACCTGCCGGTGTTGGAACCCGCTGTCCGCACCCTGCGTCAGTTCAAGATCCCCTATGAAATAATGGTTTCCTCGGCCCACCGCTCTCCGAAGAAGACCGCCGAATTCGCCCGCAGGGCCGAGGAGCGGGGTTTCAAGGTGCTGATTGCCGCCGCCGGTGCGGCGGCCCATCTGGCCGGGGTCCTGGCCGCCGAGACCACCCTGCCCGTGATCGGTATCCCCATCGACTCTTCGGCCTTAAAAGGGCTGGATTCCCTTTTGGCCATGGTGCAGATGCCTTCCGGCGTACCGGTGGCCACCATGGCCATCGGGGCGGCCGGGGCGCGCAACGCGGCCATCCTGGCCGTACAAATCCTGGCCGGGAACAACCCGGTCCTCCGGGAGGCGCTGCGGGAGTTTAAAACCCGCATGGAAGTTGAAATACAGGAAAAAAATAAAAAAATCCACGCCACCTGGCCATGAGGTTCATCGCCGATTTCCACCTCCACTCGGCCTACAGCCGGGCCACCAGCCGGGACATGCACCTGCCCCTCATGGCCCGCTGGGGTCAGTTGAAGGGCTTGGCGCTGTTGGGTACCGGCGATTTTACCCATCCGGCCTATTTTCAGGAAATACGGGAGGAGCTTGAGGAGACCGGAGACGGGCTGTTGCGTTTGAAGACGGGGGGAACGAACAGTCCCCGGTTCATCCTGACCGCTGAAACCAGTCATATCTACACCCAGGGCGGGCGGGGCCGGCGGCTGCACATGATGATCTTCGCTCCGGGGATTTCCGCTGCGGAAAAGATCAACCTCCGCCTGGCCCGCCTGGGAAACATCGCTTCGGATGGACGACCCATTTTCGGGTTTTCCGCCAAGGACCTGGTCAAGGTGGTCCTGGATACGGAGCCGGATTGCCTGGTGGTGCCGGCCCACGTCTGGACACCCTGGTTTTCGGTGTTCGGGTCCCACTCCGGCTTCGATTCCCTGGAGGAATGTTTTGAGGAGGAGACGGCCCATATCCGGGCCGCTGAAACCGGCCTTTCTTCGGACCCGGCCATGAACCGGCGCTGGTCGGCCCTGGACCGTCTAACCCTGATCTCCAATTCCGATGCCCATTCTCCGGCCAATATCGGGCGGGAGGCCAATATCTTCACAACCGAACTGTCCTATCCGGCCGTCCGGGAGGCCTTAACCTCCGGTGATCCCGCCCGGTTTCAGGCCACCATCGAATTTTTCCCGGAGGAAGGGAAGTACCACTTTGACGGGCACCGCGACTGCCGGGTCTGTTTTTCACCCGAGCAGACCCGACAACACGACCAGATCTGTCCGGTCTGCGGCAGGAAGCTGGTCGTCGGGGTGCTGCACCGGGTGGAAGCGCTGGCCGACCGGCCCCCCGGCGCGGGGTTTCCGGGGGCCGTGCCGGCCCTGCATCGGGTGCCTCTGGAAGAAATCATCGTGGAATTCTTCGGGCTGAAAGGGCCTTCCAAGCGCAGCCGTCTGGAATATCTCCGGCTGGTGGAAAGGGGGGGGAATGAATTTCGTATCCTGATGGACCTGAGCCTGGAAGAATTGCGAAGTTTTATGGAGCCGGATTTAGCGGCCGGGATCCTGCGGGTCCGGGAGGGTACGGTCCGGACCGTGCCGGGCTACGACGGGGTTTACGGGCAGGTAAGGGTATTTTCCCCCGAGCAACCCGAGGCCGCGGCGGCCTGTCCCCCCGCAAGCAGGCAGTTGTCGCTCTTTTGATTATGTCCACAGGCGAATAATAGGAAGGGAGTATTGGAGTAACGGAGTGCTGGTGTAATGGGATTAAACCCGGACGAGCACCAGGAAGCATGAAAATGGCAACACCCAGGGTACACAGCCGAGGGCGGCTGTGCTACAACTTCGATGTTGGACGTTCATTTTTTATTTTCGTATTAAGCGTTATTCTTCTTTCGCCTTCTTGAAGATCTCCGGGCTGATTTGATATTTTTTCAATAGATGATAAAAGTCGGCCCGGTAGCGTCCGGCTACCTCGGCCGCTTTGCTCACGTTGCCTTTGGTCAATTCCAGCAGGCGAATAATATAGCGCCGCTCAAATTCCTCCCGGGCTTCCTTCAAGGGGCCCAGTGGTTCTTCCGGCACGTCCCGGCCCCGCAGGATCAGATCTTCCGTAATAAGCTCATGGGGGGCCATGGCCACCGCGTATTCGAGGGTATTTTCCAATTCCCGTACATTGCCCGGCCAATTGTGGATCATCAGCTTTTGCATGGCCATGGGCGTCAATCCCCGAACCCCTTTGCCGGTTTGCCGGGCCAGTTTCTTCAAAAAATGCTCCGCCAGGGCCGGGATGTCCTCCTTGCGGTCCCGCAGGGGCGGCAATAAAATGGGGATGACATAAATCCGGTAAAAGAGGTCTTCCCGGAAAGCACCCTTGGTGATTTCCTGCTCCAGGTTTTTATTGGTGGCTGTCACCACCCGGACGTCGACTTCAACGGGTTTCTTGCCGCCCAGGGGGTAGAACTGCCGTTCCTGAAGCACCCGGAGCAGCTTGGCCTGGATGGAAAGAGGCATGTCCCCGATTTCATCGAAAAAGATGGTGCCCTGGTGGGCCTGGGCCAAAAGTCCCTTGAAATTGCGAATGGCGCCGGTAAAGGCCCCTTTTTCATAGCCGAACAACTCGCTTTCCAGCAGGGTCTCCGGAATGGCGGCGCAGTTGAGGGCCACAAAAGGCCGATCTTTCCGCTGGCTGGCCAGGTGAATGGCTTTGGCGATGATTTCCTTGCCGGTCCCGCTTTCTCCCTGGATGTATACCGTGGAATCGGTATCGGCCGCCCGGGTGACCAGATCGATGACCTGGCGCATCTTTTCACTCTTGGCAATGATGTTGGGAATATTGAAGTGCTCGGTCAACAGCTCCTTAAGACGCTTCACCTCGGAGGAGAGTTTGCGGTTTTCCAGGGCCTTGCCGATCTCGATCAGCAGCCCCCGGGGGTCAAAGGGTTTGGTGAGATAGGTATAGGCCCCGCTTTTTACGGCTTCCACGGCGCTTTCAATCGTGCCGTAGGCCGTCAGAATGATGACCGGCAGACCCGGGTGGATCAGGTGCAGGGCCTTCATCAGCGATATCCCGTCCATCTGCTGCAATTGCAGGTCGATTACGGCCAGGTCGAAGATCTCCTCCCTGACCAGTTCTTCGGCCCGGTCCTCCGTCAGGGCCGTGGCCACGGTGTAATCCGCCGCCTCCAACCGCATCTGCAGCAGTTCCAGTAAATTCTTATCGTCATCGACTACCAAAATATTCCCGAGAGACATGGGCTTTCTACTTTCGCAGTTGTTTTCTTTTGTCTTCGATTTCCAGATCTATCTGCTTGGACTTCTCAAAAGTCTCTATGTTTTTTATCCAGACCTTGGCTTCTTCGGCCCGCCAACTGCGGGGAAATTCCCGGACCAGCCGATTAAAAAACCCCAGGGCCTTTAAGGCGTCTTTCTTGGGGTATTCACCGTAAGCGTAAACCAGTCCCAGGGCATAGAGGGCCTCGTCGGCCGGCGGTTTGGCGCCGTTCTTGGATAAAACGGAGGCATTTTCCTCCAGGATCTTGTCGAAATCCCTTTGGGCCATCAATTTTTGGTTGCGGGCGATCAAATCGAAGGCCAGGTTCTTCTGGTCCTGTTTGAGTTCTTCCAGGTGGGCCTTGCAATCCTCCTGCTGACCCTTAACCTGGAGCAGTTGCTGCTTTTCTTTCTCCAACTGGGTCTGTAGATCCAAGTGGGCCGTCAACAGACTGATCCAGGTCCTGGCTTCCGCCGTGTAAGGACTTTGGGGAAAATTTTTCAGGAGTTTCCACCAAAGGTCCTGGGCCTCCCGGTACTTTTTCTGGGGCCGGCCCGGATGGACGAGCAGGAAAGCCGCCTCCCTCAGGGCCAGGTCCCCCGGGGGGGTTTGGGGGTAGGCGGCGGCCAGGCCTTTATAAACCTGCAGGGCCTGGTCGTACTTCCCCTCGTCCCGAAACTGCTGCCCCAAGGCCAGCTTTTGATCCAGGTCTTTCTCCCGCTCAAGCTGCTCCCGGAGGGCGCAGCTCGCCAGTAACAGCATCAAGAGAGGGGTAAGGTAAAAAAGAAGGTGCTGCCTTTTCCGATTTCGCTTTCGGCCCACACTTTACCTCCATGCGCCGTAATGATTTGTTTGACGATGGCCAGCCCCAGTCCGGTTCCTTTGGAGGACAAGCCCCCCGGCAATTCCACCTGACGGAATTTTTCGAAGATGTGCTTCAAATGGTCGGGAGGAATGCCCGGCCCCTGGTCGCGGACGGCAACCTCCAGGAAACCGGGCCGTTGCTTCAGGGATATGCGGATGGTCCCTCCTTCCGCTGAAAAGCGGATGGCGTTGGCCAGTAAATTTTTAATTACCTGCATGATGCGCTCATTGTCCAGCGTAACCGCCGTCCGGGTGCCGGGAAGGTCCAGGTCCAGGTGTATTTTTTTAGTGACCAGCAGCGGTTCCATGAGCTGGGTGGCGATGGAAATCACCGGGGAAATATCAACCGGGGCAAAATGGAAGGGCATCATGCCGGCTTCCATCTTGGCCAGGTCCAATAAGGAGTTGACCAGATCGATCAAGCGGTTGCTTTCCTCGGAAATGATGCCGAGCAGTTTTTGCTGTTTTTCTTTTAATTCGCCCCCCACACCTTCCAGCAGGAGATTGGTGCCTTCGCGGATGGAAGTCAGGGGCGTCCGCAGTTCATGGGACATGATGGAAAAAAAATCGGATTTCATCTTGTCGATTTTGTTCAATTGCTCGCACATGTCATTAAAGGCTCGGTTTAAACGGGCCACTTCCGGGGGGGATTTGATTTCCAGTTCTCCCCGATAGCGTCCTTCCGCCATCTCCTTGGTCTTATCCACCAACAGGCCGATGGGGTGGGTAATGCTGCGGGTGACAATCCAGGAAATAATCAAGATCAAAACCAGCGTGGCGGCGCCGGCGTAAATGATAAACTGTAACGAGGCCTCCTGGGCCTCACCCAACTCCCGGAAGCGCCGCAGATTGTTTTGCTGGGAAATTTCTTTCAAGCCCTCCAGGTGGCGCAGTATGGCGTTGACGAGTTCCTCTTTTTTTTTACTCAGGGCCTCCAGGTCCTGCCGGCTGACACGGGCTTTGGCCGGCAACGATTTCAGGGTCTCTTCCACCAGCGCTTCATGTTGTTCGTGCTGGAGGGTGATTTCCGCCAGCAGGGCTTTTTCCCGGGTCCCGATCGGCAACGCCCGCGCTTCTCCCAGGTTTTGCAGGAACTCCCCCTTGGCTTGGACAAACTGCTCGTAAAGCAGGGGATCCTTGAGCAGGACATATTTTTTTTCATACCGGACCTGGGACAGGAGGGCATCGGTAAGTTTCCGGGAGTATTCCTGAATCATGTTTTCCAGGATGAGTATCCGATTGGTTTCCACACTGAAGTCCCGCAGCTTAAAAATAACAAATCCGCTGAGCAGGCTGGAACCAAGCAGGACGATGAAATAACCGGCGATGAGGCGGGTCAGAATATTGAGACGCATGATTTAATAAAGTAATCGGGACGGGCGCCAGGGCCGGTCGCGTTAATACGAAAATAAAGATTGAACATCGAACGTCCAACATCCAACCGCCGACATCAAATTTCGGTAATATATGATTCCAGTTGCCATTATCATAAGGCCACCAGTACTGAATAGCTCCCCATCCCATGCCTGACTCGAAAACGGCGCCAGTCTTCCTGGCCTTCCTTTCGCACTCTGGCTGATGAATCTGTCCCAGCGGCGCCAGCCGCGTTGCATGTCGGGCATCACGGTCTCGT
>JALOOY010000028.1 GCA_025454185.1 Thermodesulfobacteriota bacterium | reverse complement strand
CCTCCGCGCATGACTCGGGGTCGCTGTGACTGGCTATGTCTTCAGCGTATGGAACTTTCATCCACTGCTTTCTGCCGGTCTCCCGGCGCAACCAACGTGCAGGTTAAATCCTCCAGGAAAAGCTCAAGGCCATGAACGGCGTGGTCCGGTAATCATCCCTGCGCAGCTCCCGGCCGGAGCTGTCCTCGATCCGCAGTTCCCCGCCCGGCAGCAAACCGCCGTAGAGATCCAGATGGAGCCCTTTGGTCAGGCGCCGGGAGGCCCGGAGCCAGACTGGGAAGCTCTTTTCCTGGCCGATGCCTCCGGGCGCCGCCCCGTCCCGGTCGAGGCGGAAGCGGACGGAGCGGTAGGCCCCGCCCAAACCGAAGGCCCAATCTTCCCCGGGCCGGTAAACCAGCTCCAGGCCTGCCGGACCCGTGGGTCCGGCCTGCAGGGCGTTGCCCAGCGACCACTGATCGGAAATCTTCCACTTAACGAAAATCAGGGGGAAAAAAGAGGTTTCTTCGAAACGGCGGTAGATCCCGGCCCCCAACCCAAGGGTCAGATCGGGGCTGATTTTTTTGGTGGCGGCCAAGATGCCGCCGTAAATCAGGGAATCGCCCGTATCGGCGCCGGCTTCGGCGGCAAAGCCGCCGGTGGCCGCGGCCAGAAAACGCCAGTCGTCAGCGGCACGGTAAAAGGCAGCCAGGCTCAGGTCCGGCATATGGATGTCTCCCCAGGGGGCCTGGCCGGAAAACCCGACGGCGTCTGAAAAAGAATAGTCCTCAAAGGCATAACGCAACCCAACCCCGAGACTCAGTTGGGAATTCACCGGATGGCTCCAGCGGCCGTTTATGAAAAACCGGCTGACACTGTAATTCCCCCCCCGGTCCAGATCGGCTTGAAACTGGTACAGGGCTGACCCGTTGACGGTCCAGCGGGCGGACTCTTCCGAAAGGGCCGGTGCGGCGCCCTGGGCGGCGACCGTAACGGGACAGGCCAAAACGAGGCCCAATCCCAGAAGCAGCAGGCAAAACGACAACGAGTGGAGCGGTTTGCAAGTCATAGAAAAATTCCTTTTATAATTTTATGGTTTCTTTGGACGTTCCATATTCGATGTTCGTCTTTTCGTATTAAAAAGCCTGGCGGGTCTCCCAGATCTCCCAGGTCGGTGTGCTCTCACCCTTTTCCTCTCCGGGATCCGGCAGGGTCGGCCGGCCGGGCTGCCAGCCGCAGGGCAACAGCCTTCCGGTGGTGCGCTGATGCTGCAGGGCCCGCAGGGCCCGCAGGAATTCGTTTACGTTGCGGCCCACGGCCGTTGGGCTGATTTCGATCCACTGAATATTTCCCTCGGGATCCACTAAAAATGTGCCCCGGGCATCCACCGCGTTTTCCCTGTCATAGACGCCGTAAAGGCTCCCGATTTCTCCCTGCGGATCCGAACCAAGCGGGAACAGAGCCCCTCCTTTGACCATTCGGATGAGTTCCTCTTCCTGCCATCTCCGGTGGGTCTCCACACTGTCCACGCTCAAGGCCAGGACCTCGGAGCCCAATTCCTGAAAAGCCGGATATTTGACGGCGACCGCCGCCAGCTCCGTCGGTCAAAGGGGGGTGAAATCCCGCAGGTAAAAAAAGAGCAGCAGCCAGCGTCCGCGATAATCACCGAGATGCAGGCGGCGCTGCTCGCCCTGATAATAAGCGTCGGCCGAAAAATCCGGGGCCTCTTTTCCGATTTCAACCAGCATGGTCCCACTCGCCGGCCCCCCAACCACCTGAGCAGGCCCTGCGAGAACGCCGGATCAAGGGTGGGGACTCCGTTTCGGTAATTTGAATTTTGGTCATTGGAATTTGTTTCGAATTTCGAATTTCGGATTTCGAATTTGAGCCCAAAAGAACTCCTAAAATAATCGAATTGTATTTATCGGACTTCGGCTTCCTCCCTCCCCGGCTCCTGCCACCCGCCACCCAACGCCTTGTAGAGGGCCACCAGGCCCAGGGCCTTCTGCTGCCGGCTCTGGGCCAACTGGTCCTGGGAGAGAAGCAGGGCATTCCGGGCATCGATGACGGCCAGATAACTCTCCAATCCGGCCTGATAGCGTTTAAAGGCCAGTTCGGCGGCCAGCCCGTTGGCTTCCACTGCCTGCAGCAGGACCTCGGTCCGGCGTTTTTCCCTGGACAGGGTGATCAGGGCATTTTCCACTTCCTCCAGGGCCGCCAGCACCGCCTTCTCGTATTGCACCAGGGCCCCTTCCCGAACGGCCTCTCCCGCCTCGATGTTGGAAAGAATGCGCTGCAGGTTCAGGATGTTCCAGCGGAAAGTGGGGCCGATCCGCCAGAAGCTGCTCCCTTCATCGGCCAGGTTGCCCGTATTCCGGCTCTGCAGGCCAAAGGAGCCGGTCAGGGAAAAGCGGGGAAAAAGGTCGGCCCGGGCCACGCCGATCCGGGCCGTGGCCGCGGCCAGCTCCCTTTCGGCCTTGCGGATGTCCGGCCGGCGACGCAGCAGGTCGGAGGGCAAGCCGGCCGGGAGGTCTCCCGGCACGGGGGGAAGGTCGGCGGGAAGACCCAATTCCTGAACCAACGCAGTGGGGCCTTCACCCAGAAGAACACCTAGGCGGTGCACCGCCGCCCACCAATTTTTCTCCAGAGTCGGGATCACCGATTGGGCGTTGGCCAGGGCCCCCCGGTTGCGGGCCAACTCCTGCTCGGCGATCAGCCCGGCCTGGTAGCGCGCTTCGCTGAGGTGAACGATCTCTTCTCTCATCAGCGCGTCTTCTCGGGCGATCCGTAGTCTGAGCTGGAGGGCGCGGATTTCAATATAGTTCCGCCCTACTTCCCCTTGCAAACTGATAAGTGTATCGCGCCAGGCTTCCCGGGAAGCCTCCCAATCGGCCTGGGCGGCCTCCACTTCCCGGCGGACGGCCCCGAAAACGTCGATCTCCCAGGAGGCATCGAAGGCGGCGTTATACAATTCGCCGTCCCGCTGTCCGCCGCCGGCCGCCCCTCCTCCGCCGACCGCGCCGCCTACGAAACCGGACTCCGTACTGCGAAACCACTGGGCCGTTCCCCCGATTCCCCCCTCCGGATAATAACCGGCTTCCGCCCCCCCCCGCAGGGCCCGGGCCAGGCGCACCCGGGCCAGGGCCAGACGCAGATCATGATTTTTTTCCACGGCCCGGGCCAGGAGTCGATCCAGCTCCGGGTCCTGAAAAAGCGTCCACCAGCCGCCGGCTCCCGACGGGAGCGGAGCGTCCCGGGTTATTCCCGACTCCAGCGCTCCGAACCCGGCGGGAACCGGCGGATCGCTGCGCTGATAATCCGGACCTACCGCGCAACCGGCCAGCAGGCTGGAAATGATGATCCAAATAGTCAGGCCCCGTTGCATAGTTAAGGCCGTCCCTTTTCAACGGCCGGCTTTGCCTTCTGTGAATCCGGGCCGGACTTGTCCTGGATGTACACGTCCATCAACTGCCCCGGATAGACGGCCAGGGCGGTCCGGGGAAAACTGTAGACTACCTGCATCACCCGCGTGTCGACCCTTTCGGTGCTGTCGCCGGTCAGGGACTTCTTGGGGATCACGTACGGCTCCACATATTCGAAGGACAGAGCGGTTTTCAACCGCGGGTTCCCGCGCACGAAGGCCGTGGCAGCCAGCCCCGGTTGAAAGCGCCAGGCGTCGTTTTCATCGATATCCACCCGCACCTGGAGGCGGTCCAGGTCCCCCACCAGCATCAGCGGCTGGGCCGTCGGGCCGGCCGCGGCAAACTCTCCCGCCCGGATGTTCACCTGAAGTACATGGCCGGCCACCGGGGCCCGGACCGTCAGGCGTTCGATCTCCACCCGGGCCGCCTGGACCTCGGCCCCCGCCCGCTCGACTTCGGTCCGGGCCACCTCCAGGTCCGCCTTCCAGGTGCCGGCGGTCAACAGATCCAGGCTGGTCCGGGCCTGGGCCAGCCGGGCCTCGGCGGCCTGTACGGCATAGCGGCGCTTGTTCACGTCCTCCCGGCTGACGGCTCGCGGGTCGCCGATATCCTCGGCGGCTTTCAACTGCAGTTTCAGGTCCGCCAGGACGGCCTCCGCCTCCTGGACCCGCGCCCGGGCCGGAGGGAGTTCCTCCCCCCGGGGCGCCGCCCGCAGCCGGGCCAGCCTTGCCCCGGCCTCGGCCCAGGCTTTTTCCTTTACAGCCAGGACAGCCCGCGCCTGCCGCTCGTCCAGGACGAAAAGGGCCGTACCGGTTTGAACCCGCTGGGCCACCCGCACCAAGACCTTGTCCACCACGCCCGAAACCGGGGCGGCAACGGCAATATTACGGGTGCCGGCCTCGACAATGCCGGATCCGGAAATCTTGCTTTCGTACGGAGGCGCCGGCGGATCGGCCACCGGCTTGGCCGCGACAACGGGCCGGTTCAACTGCCAGGCCATCCAGAGGGCGAATATAAACCCGCCCAGGGCCAGAACCGGCAGCACATATTTTCTAACCATTTGCCACTCTCCCTATTCGAAAGATCAGGAAGTATTTATCGAGCCAAGCATGAAAATTTCATCCTCATTCGATGTTCGATGTTGGACGTTGGATGTTCGATGTTCGTCTTTATTTTCACACTAATGCGCCACCTGTGATTCCACCGCCACGATCCGGCCGTCTTCCATGCGGGCGATGCGGTCGGCGAAGTTGAAAATGCGGTTGTCGTGGGTCACGATAATCAGGGCCCGGTCCTCGGCCAGGGCCGTTCCCCGAAAGACCTCCAGGACCTTCTGCCCCGTGCCCGCGTCCAGGGCGCTGGTCGGTTCGTCGCAGACGATCAGCCGGGGGCGGTGTACCAGGGCCCGGGCGATGGCCACCCGCTGGGCCTGCCCCCCGGACAATTGGGCCGGCAGAGACTGGAGCCGGTCCGCCAGACCCACCCGCTCCAGCATCTCCCGGGCCTGGGACAGGGCTTCCGTCTTCTTGAGGCCCAGCAGCAGCAGGGGGATCGACACATTCTCCAGCGCGGTCAGTGTGGGCAGCAGGTTGAAGGCCTGGAAAACAAAGCCTACATTCTGCCCCCGGAAAAGGGTTTTGGAATTCCGGCCCATGGCCCGCAGATCTTCCTGGAATACCAGGCATTCCCCTTCGTCATGGTCCAGGATGCCCGCCACCACCGAAATCAGGGTAGTCTTCCCGCAGCCGGAAGGACCGACCAGCATCAACAGTTCACCCAGGCGCACCTCCAGATCCACCCCCTGGAGGGCCATGACCTTTGTCGGCCCGCTCACATAGCTCTTGGTCACTGCCCGGCAATAAACCGCCGGGTCGGTTGGAGATACCGCCATCCCTCACCCCTTGAACACGATGGCCGGTTCCAGGGTCATGACCTTGCGGATGCTGATCAGAGCTGAAAGGATGATGATCAGACCGATGGCCGATCCGGCGAACACGAGCAGTTCCCGAGTCAGGCGGAAGGAGAGTTCCGTACCACCCAGAAGATACCCGAACAGCGAGGCGGCGCCGACCCCCAGGCCGTAGCCCAGGGAGCCCACCAGCAGGGCCTGCAGGAGAATCATCCGCAAAAGGATCCCATTGGTGGCCCCCATGGCCTTCAAGGTCCCGAAATAGCGTATATTCTCCAGGGTAAAATTATAAAAGGTCTGGCCGGCGATGGCCGTGCCGATGATGAAGCCCAGGCCCACGGCGATGCCGAAATTGATGGGAATGCCCGTGTACTTCATGAAGTAGTCATAGGTCAGGTCTTTGAACTCCTGGGCGGTGTGGGCGGCCAGGCCGGTCTGCTCCCGGATGCGTCGGGTCAGCGTCTGTGGATCCAGTCCCGGTTGGGCCTTGACCAGGACGAAGGACAGCAGTTTCCGTTCCCGAGGGGCGAAGGTGGTGGCCCTGCTGTAGGTGGTATAGACCACCGGCTGGGACTGAAAGGTCCGGGAGACCCGGCAGATTCCCACCACCACGGCCCGGTGGTCGTTGATTTCCAGTGTGTCGCCGATCTGGAGGGGAACCGGCCGGCCCCCCGGGACCCGGGAGGGCTTGGCCAGCCGGGTGCTGGCCCCCACGTCGTTGACGATAATGGCGTCCTGCCGGCGCAGGTCGCTCAGGCTGCCGGCCAGCATCACGGGGGGTCCGCCGATGAGGGTGGTATCATCCAAGCCCAGGACGTTGCAGATCTGATAGTTGCCGTCCTCCAGGCGGGCCTTGAGCAGGCCCTTATAGAGAGGGACGGCCCAGGCGACACCCGGCACCGAGCGGATGCGGAACAGCTCCGTATCCTGCAGGGGTTTGATGTCGTCGATGAACTGGACCTTGGGGTCCATGACCCAGATGTCGGGCTGGGCCAGGTCGCTGATCGCCCCGTAGGTGCGGGTCATGAGTCCGGTGAAGATGGAGGACTGCTGGGTGATCAGCAGGGAGGCGAAGGTCAAACCCATGATGATCCCCAAATACTTGCCCCGATCCCCTATCAACATCTTTAGCGCGATAGTGTACAGGATACCCCTCTTTTCCGGATTATTATAAATTGATGCGTTCCATTATAAACGGTTTCGGCAACCTGTGCCATAAAAGAAATCCGCAGCCCCCTTTTGTGAGAATGCCCCTTCCACGGTAATCGGTTGACAGGACATTAAATCCAAGTAAAATATAGAGGCTCCATCATCCAAAGGATCGCGGCATGCCTTTGACAACCCCCAAGCCTTTTTTTCATCCAGCGCAGGACCCGGACCATTTTTGTCCCGGGGTAACCGATCATTTTCGCCTAAGGCCCTGGATCGGGCTATTGCTCCTGCTCCTCCTGCTGGGAGCCGGAGAGGCTTTGGCGGAAACCTACGCTGTTCAGGCCGGAATCTTCAAACACCTGAAAAATGCCAAATTTCAATACGCCTCGATCTATAATGCCCTGCCGGAAGCGAGCCGGGACAACCTGCGCATCGAGAAAACCGGGGCCCTCTTTGCCGTGCGGATCGGGAGGTTCGAAACCCGGGCCCAGGCCGAAGCCCTGCTCCCCTTGATCAAACCGGTTTCACCGGAAGCCTTCGTTTGGAAAGGCGATCCCCTTCCGGAAGACGTTTTGGTAACGAATAGGAACCCCCAGGCCGCCCGCATTTCCCCGGCCCCCGTGACGAAACCTCCCGATCCGGCGTCCCTGAAAACCGAGGAAAAATCTTCCTGGAAGATCGTGAAACCCATTCCGCCGCAGGTCGAATCGCCCCTGCCTGCACGAGCCTCACCGGAGCAGCCCCCGCGGGTAAAAGGGCCGGACCGAGCCCCAAAAGTTCCCGCCGAGTCCAAGGAATCCGGCTCGAAGCGAAAACCCGAAGAAGGGGCCGCCCCGGAGGCCCGGAAAAGGGCCGCCTCCGAAACCGGAAAAACTTTGACCAAAGGGGGCGAACCCGCCGCCCAGGGTCCATCCCTGCCCGGCGGGAGCATTTCCAGAATGAACCCCGAGGGGCCCCCCCAGGCCGACAATACCATCCCGGCCAACCGGGCCTGGCTCCAGGGGTCTATCCGGGAGTTTAGCTCTTTATCATCGGGCCAGTTGGGGCTCAAGCCCGTCAAGGAAATTTTCCGGCTTATCCTGCAGGTGGAGGACACGAAAGAAGTGGCCGGCTACGCGAATTTGCTCACCGAAAAAGAAGGCGACCTGCTGACGGTGTTCTCCGAAAACAACCTGCCCTTTTTCAAGATCGGGCAAAGAATAAACGCCCTCATCGAGTATCGGGGGAACCGGTATAGTCGTTTTTTCTGGATAGTCAAGGCCGAAGTCCTGACCCGCTGAACTTTTTCAAGGCCAAGGCTGTTTCAGCCGCAGGGGAAAGCCGCGCGCCATGAAACGCATCGAAGCGCCTTACCGAGTCGATCGCGGCAAGGCTTACGGGTTCCTGATTTTCTGTCTGGTGCTGCAGATCGGGGCGGTCATCCTGGCCGATCTGATCCAGCAGGATTGCGGCCGGGTAGCGGTGCGGGATGTAGGCTATCGAAATTATAACGGGATTGCCCTGAGGGCCAAACTTTTCCAACCCCCGGGGGCCGAAGCCGCTCATCCGGTCCCCGGTGTGGTCTACGTCCACGGCTACCAGAACAACCGGGAAACCAGCGACGCCTACAGCCTGGAACTGGCCCGGCGCGGTTTCGCGGTCCTGGCCATCGACGCCATCGGCCGGGGCAATTCCGGTCTCCCCGGTGATCCCCGCCGGCCGGATTTCGACCCAACTTACGGCGGAAAGAGTTCTCTGGCCTTCCTCCGGAACCTGCCCCACGTCAATGCCAAGTCCGTGGGTCTCATGGGCCACAGCCTGGGGGGCGAAATCGTCTACCGACTGGCCCTGACCGACCCGCAGGTGCAGGCCGTGGCCTTCTCCGGGTTCGGGTATACCCTGGAGGCGACGCGCGAACAGCCGAAAAACATGCTCATGATCATCGGCCGGTACGACGAATTCCGGCGCCGCATGACCGGCGTCCGCCACATCGAAAAAGAATGGTTGTTCACGCCTCCGTCCCGGAAGGTGTTTCCCGTTTCGAACCCGCAGCCGGCTACGACCTATGGGGACTTTGGGGCCGGCACCGCCCGGCGGGTTTTCATACCCCCCATTACTCACATCCGGGAATCCCATGATCGGCAGTCCATCGCCGAGGCCCTGAACTGGATGCGCGCAGCCTTGGGGCCGGATCCCCGGAGCTGGATCGATCCCCAAAAACAGATCTGGCCGATCAAAGAGACCGCCACGCTGCTGGCCTTAATAGCCGGGCTGGCGGCCCTGCTGCCCCTGGGGGCCCTGCTGCTGCACACGCGGTTTTTCCAGCCCCTCCGGGGCGCTGTTCCTACCGCTTACTACTGCACCTGGAAATCCTATTTCAAATTCGCCGCCCTGAACGGGTTTTTGCAGTGGCTCTACCTGCCTCTGATTTTTCTGCTCTTCGGGCTCCATGTCTATTGGATAAAAATCGACCGGGCCTTCCCCCTGATGATGGTCAACGGCATCGTCTGGTGGTTTTTCTGGATCAACCTGATCGGCTTTCTGCTGATCGGCATCTGGTATAAACGCCGGGCCGCGGCCACCCGCCTGACCTGGCTGGACTTGGGCGTCTCCTTCCGGCAGCGCGGTCTGGCCCTGGACCTGCCGCTCCTGGGGCGCACCCTGCTGCTGGCGGCCCTGCTTTTTGCCCTGGCCTACGGCAGCGAGCACCTCCTGGAAAAGCTTTTCCTGGTCGACTATCGCTTCATCTTCCCTTTTGCCAGCGACCTGACCCCCGAGCGGGCCTGGATCGCCCTCCGCTATTTCC
>JALOOY010000027.1 GCA_025454185.1 Thermodesulfobacteriota bacterium | reverse complement strand
CTATAAAAAGCCCACCTGCCAGGGTCGCTACGACTGTCTGGAAGCCATCGCTCCCCGGGAGGTGCTGGAAGCGATCGAGGGCCTTTTAAGGACGGAAGGCCCGGTTCACCCGCAGCAGGAAAGGTCCCCGGGATGATATACGCCCTGCTTTACGCGCTGGTGCGGACCCTTTCCCTGATCCCCCGGCCGGTAGGACTGCGCCTGGGAGAAGGCCTGGGGACCCTGTTCTATCACCTGTTGAAACGGCGCCGGGAAATCGCTTTTCAGAATCTAACCACGGCCTTCGGGGGCCAAAAAACCGAGGCGGAGCGCCGGGACCTGGTCCGACAGTGCTTTCGGGGGATCGGCCGGCATTTTTTCGAGGCCCTATATCTTTTTCGCTTTGGCGCCGAGCGCGTCCAAGAGTATGTCCGCTTCAGCGGAATCGAACACTACCAACAGGCCAAAGCCCTGGGCAAAGGGGTGGCCTTTCTGACCGGCCATTTCGGCTGCTGGGAATTGATGGTCAATGCTTTCGGCTATGTTTTCGACCCCACCTACGTGGTGGTGAAGCCGTTGGACTTCGAACCGGCGGAGAAATTGTCCCGCACTTTGCGGGAAATCAGCGGCAATCGGGTGGTGACCAAGGAACGTTCCATGCGGACCCTGATCAGGCTGCTGCGGGAGGGGCGCAATCTGGGGATCCTCATGGATCAGAATATCGACTGGAAAGACGGGGTCTTCGTGGATTTTTTCGGCAAACGGGCCTGCACCAACAAGGGATTGGCCCTGTTGATCAAGAGCACCGGAGCGCCGGTGGTGCCGGGGTTCATGATCTACGAGGGACAGGGTCGCTATCGGGTGGAGATGCAGCCGGCCTTGCCCTGGCTGGATTTTGACGGGGACCGGACCAAGGAAATCGAGGAGAACACCCGGCAATACAGCAGGGTCATCGAAGACATGGCCCGCCGTTACCCGGATCATTATTTTTGGGTCCACCAGCGCTGGAAGACCAGGCCGTATCAGGCGTGGCCGAGGGAGTAGGCAGAGACCAGAGGACGGAGATCAGAGGACGGAAGACAGAAGGAAGACGGAAGATAGAAGATGGAAGCAAAAACGGAAAATCAAGAAGCAAGGCATCGTTCTTTTCCGTTAACAATTAAGAATTAACAATTGATAATTGATAATTTTGTAGTTCTTTCTATGCCGACTGTGGCCAAAAAAGCCGACAAAAAGTTCACCATCCTGCATACCGAGTGGTCGGAGGGGTGGGGCGGGCAGGAGATGCGCATCCTGGCGGAGATGAAGATCCATCAGCGTCTGGGGCACCATCTATACCTGCTCTGTCCGCCGGGCACCCGACTGGGCCGGGAGGCGGAGGACCTGGGGACCAGGGTCTTCTACCGGAAAATAAGGCGGCCCTGGGACCTGGGCGCCATTCGAAAAATAATGCGCCTGGTGGAAGAGCTGGGCGTGGAGGTGCTGCATACCCACAGTTCCGTGGACAGTTGGGCCGGGGCCCTGGCGGCGCGCTGGACCGGGATACCGGCCCTGGTGCGGACCCGGCACATTTCCGTGCCGGTCAAGCGCCCCGGCCTCAACCGGCTCTATTATTTCCCCGACGCTATCATCACCGCCGGCGAACATATCCGCCGGGACCTGCTGCGGACCCACAAGATCCCGGCTGAAAGGGTGGTGTCCATCCCCACGGGTGTGGACACGTCCCTTTTTTCCCCACGGCCTGCGAACCGGGCATTGAAACGATCCCTGGGGCTGGCGGAGGAAGCCCGAATCATTTCCCTGGTGGCCGTGTTGCGGACCCAGAAGCGCCATGAGATCGTCATTGCCGCCGCCCGCCGGGTTTTGGAGGCTTTCCCGGATGTCCGTTTTCTGTTTGTGGGCGAAGGGCCGGGAAGGGAGCGCATTCAGAAGGCGATCATTGCGCAGGGACTGGAGTCTTTTTTTATTTTGACCGGGCACCGCGGGGACATCCCGGAGATCCTGGCCCTGACCGAGGTGGGGGTGATTTCCTCTGCGGCCGAAGGGGTTCCGCAGTTTCTTTTACAGGCCCTGGCCATGGGCAAGCCGGTCGTGGCCACCCGAGTGGGCGGAATTCCCGAAATCGTTTCTTCCGGGGTCAACGGCCTGCTGATACCGCCGGAAGACCCCCAGGCCCTGGCCGAAGCCCTGCTGGACCTGCTCCGGGACCCGGAACGGGCCGGGCGCCTGGGATCGGCAGGGCAGAGACTGATAGAGAAAGAACACACCCTGGAACGGATGGGGGAGAAGGTCCTGGAGGTCTACCGCCGGGTCCGGCGGGACAAAGAAGGACGGCCGGCCCATGGTTAAGGCCGTGCCTGTCCTGACCTACCATCACGTTAATCCCCGGCCCGGAGACATGGTCACGGTTACGCCGGAACATTTCGCGGCCCAGATGGCCTTTCTGCAGCGGTCGGGCTACCGTACTCTGTTTCTGGATGAGCTGCTGGACTGGATGGCGGGGAAGAAGGCCCTGAACGAAAAGGCGCTGGTCCTGACCTTCGACGACGGCTACCTGGACAACTACCGCTATGCCTATCCCATTTTAAAAAAGTTCGGCCTCAAGGCCACCATCTTTCTGGTCACCGGCTGGTCCGGAAGAGAACGGGAAGCGGTGGACCGGCAGCGGATTTTTACCCATCAGGAGTGTCGGGAGCTGCAGGAAGCCGGGAGGCCGGAGCGCATGGCTTTGACTTGGCCGGAGGCCCGCCAACTGGAAGGAGAGGGCCTGGTGCGCATCGAATCCCACACCCATGAGCACACCAAGAACCTCTTTGCCGACGTTGAGGCCTTACGGGAAAGCCTGCGCCTTTCCCAGGAGTCCTTCCAGCAGCACCTGGGGAAAAAAAGTACTTGCCTTTGCTGGCCCGGAGGCCGCTATAATGCCGCCAGCCTGGAGGCAGCCCGGGAATTCGGCTTCACGGCCTGCTGCACCACGGAGCGGGGGTTGAATATCCCCGGAGGCGACCCCTGGCGTTTGAAACGGATTACCGTGGAGGATACCGGGGCGGGGTGGCTGCGGAAAACCCTGTTTGTTTTCAGCCGACCCGGTCTGGGAAATCTTTACGCGCGTCTTAAACCCCGATAGCAAAGGATAAGGGATTTTTTTGTAGGGGCGGGTTTTATGGCCTCCCGCCCTTAGCCACCCAGGGCAACCCCGCGGCGGGTGGGGGTAAACCCCACCCCTACTCTGCTGAGCCCCTGGATGCCGGATCGAGTCCGGCATGACTGCTAAAGGTTGAAAACATTGTTGGACATGAAGGAGCAATAAATGAAAATCCTGATCACCGGCGTCGCCGGTTTCATCGGCTCCCACCTGGCGGAAGCCCTGATCGCCCGGAATCACCAGGTTGTCGGCATCGACAATTTCATGGATTACTACCCCCGCCGGTTTAAGGAGAATAACCTGGAGGGCCTGCGCTCCCAGTCCGCCTTCGAATTCATCGAGGCCGACCTGCTGGAGACCGATCTGGTGGCCCTGGTCAAGCCCCTGGACGCGGTGGTCCATTTGGCGGCCCAGGCCGGCGTGCGGGCCAGTTGGGGCGAGAATTTTCGGACCTATTCGGATAACAACATCCTGGCCACCCAGCAACTGCTGGAGGCCTGCCGGGGGGAGGGGATCAAGAAATTTTTGTATGCCTCCTCCTCGTCCCTGTACGGCGATACGGACGACCTGCCCATGCGGGAAGAGTCGGTCCTGCGCCCGGTATCCCCCTATGGGGTCTCCAAGGCGGCCGGAGAGTACCTGGCCTACCTCTATTATAAAAACTTCGGGGTGCCCACGGTGGCGCTGCGTTTTTTTACAGTCTATGGACCCCGGCAGCGCCCCGACATGGCATTCCACCGCTTCTGCAAGGCCATCCTGCAGCAGGAACCGCTGATCGTCTGGGGCGACGGGGAGCAGTCCCGGGACTTCACCTTTATCAGCGATATCGTTCAGGGCTGCCTGGGGGCCCTGGAGGCGGGGCGGGATGGAAACGTCTACAATATCGGCGGCGGCAGCCGCCACACCCTCAACGAGATCCTGGAGGCCCTGCAGCGGATCTCGGGCCGGCCGGTCCGCGTGGATTACCAGCCGGTTCAGAAAGGCGACGTGCGGCACACCAGCGCCAGTTTGGAAAAAATCAAGCAGGAATTGAGCTATGATCCGCAGGTTTCCATGATGGAGGGTTTGGAGCGGGAATGGGGATGGGTGCGGAAGCTTTACGGTCTGTAATAATCAATTGTCAATTGATTATTTGGCTTCCAATTTGGGCCAAGTGCATAGGCCAATAAAGTAAATTTGTAGCACAGCCGCCCTCGGCTGTGCCCTCAGCGGCGTTGCCTTAAATGACCGGAAAAGGAGGGAATTATGGCCGTCAGTAAGGAACTGTTGGATATCCTGGCCTGTCCGAAATGCCAGGGGGACCTGCGCCTGAACGAGGCCCAGGACGGGCTGATCTGCGAGCAGTGTAAGCTGGTCTACGAAATCAAGGACGACATTCCCATCATGCTGATCGAGGAAGCCAAGCCTTACCAGGGCTGAAACGGCTAGCGGGCCGGCCTGGTCCGGCCGTACGCGGCGGCCCGCGAGAATAGTCACATCTTCATTCTGTTTCGATCCAGGCTGTCCTGCTTTTCCCGGACGGGTGCCAGGACCGTTTTTTTGTTGTTCCGCCAGGCAACCAGGCCCACGAGGAGCAGGAGGGCCAAACCCCCGACCGTCAATGCCAGCGGAGTCAGCAGCGGTTCGGGAAGGTTTTCATAGAGGCCCACCGCTCCGAAGGCGATAAAGATGAGCGCCGAGCCCCACTTGATGGCCCGCTCCGGGATCTTTTTACCCATGACGATCCCGACGATGATCCCGAAGGCGTTGGAAATCATCATGCCCAGGGTCGTTCCCATCCAGACGTTGATGACGGAGTTATATTCCACCGCCAGGGAAATGGTGGCCAACTGGGTTTTGTCCCCCATCTCGGCCATGAAGAAGGCGATCGTTACGGTCCAGAAAGGGCTGAACTGATAGCGCTGGTCTTCGCCGCTCAGTTGGTCTCCCCGGATGGTCCACAGGCCGAAGCCGATGAAGGAAACAGCCGCTGCCACCTTGATAATTCCCAGGGGAACGATCAGGGTCAGATAGCTTCCCGCAGCGGCGGCCAGGAGATGATTGGCGGCCGTGGCCACGAAAACGCCCCACATGACCGTCTGCCAGCGGAAGCGGGTGGCAAAGGCCATGCCCAACAACTGCGTTTTATCGCCCATTTCGGCCAGCACGACAAAGATCAGGGCCGCTATAAAAGCTGTCATCGCCTCTCCTTCAAAATAAAAAGCGAGGGCTTCAGTATGACAGGGGTGTCACACCAAAGCTCTCGCTTATTGGCATTTAAACCAACGACAAGGCCAGGCTTTCGCCAGTATGTTGACCTTGTTCTTGTAAGCTACTCCGCTTTTGTAGATAGAAATCTGTATTTTTGAAAATAATTCTAAATCAAGATAAAGGCGAAGTCAAGGAAGGAAAACGGAACGGAGCGAAAAAATCACGCCGGGACTATCCGCCGGTCAAAGGAATATGAATATCCAGGACATCCCGGTCTTCCAAAACCCGGTCGAAGGGGGCTAGCTGATGATTGACAAACACGTGGAGAAAAAGGTCGGACCAGTTTTCCGGGGCGCCCAGACCCGGGAGGCGCAGCAGCAGCTCCTCCACGGTGGTCCCCGGCGCCAACTCCAGGAGCAGATCCCCGTTTGGATCGAATTGGGCGCCAAAGGCCTCGGTGTTGCCTATGGCGAAGGTGGTGTTGATTTTTACGATAATCGTTTTGCCTGTACCCGGGATATCCATACGCCAGCGCCTTGCCTGATTTATTCATATGCTATAATACGCCCCTCCGGCCAAAGCAAGTTTTTAATACGAAAATAAGATTCGAACGTCCGACCTCGACCATGGAAGGGGATGACAAATAAATCTTGCCTGAAACAGCAGGTTCGTGTATATATTCACATTATGAATAATCAATATAAGAATAGAAAGGCACCCTTGGACTGCAAACCCTGGCCGCTTACAGGACGGGGGCGACAATGAATACGATGGGCGGTTCGGACCTTTTCGTATTCGGACCCGGCCGGCAAATCCTGCTGCGGGGCGAAAGCCTCCGAAAAGACCGGGGCCCTAACCGGCGCGGTTTTGGTAAAGCTGAATTGGTGGGTCAAGTTTAACGAACAATCGTATGTACAGAGTATCTGAAATGGTCGGCCAGCCTGAAAAGGAGCGGAATCCGGCCGAATATCTGGTCCTTGGCGCCTTGGCGGGCGGCCCTTTGCACGGCTACGATCTGTATCAGTGCCTGGAAGAACAGTTGGGAGAGATCTGGACCCTGGGCCGCAGTCAGACCTATGCCCTGCTGTCCCGGATGGAACAGGCGGGACTGGTGTCCCATGAACGGCGGGCGCAGGAAAAAAGGCCGGATCGGAAAGTCTTTTCTTTGACTCCGGCCGGCCGAAAAAAGTTCAAGGTCTGGGTAAAGGCTCCGGTGGAACATGTCCGGGACCTGCGTCTGGAATTCCTGGCCAAAATTCATTTCCTGGAAAAAGGCGATCGAAAATTTTTGGGAAAACTGATCGAAAGTCAACAGCAGGTCTGCCGGGAAAAATTGTCCGGCCTGGAGGAGCGTAAAAGGTCGGCCCCCTCTGGGATGGAACGCCTGGCTGGCGATTTTCGTCAAGCCCTGGCCCGGGCGGCCCTGGAATGGCTCGAAGTTCTAAAAAGAAAGGAAAAAGATGGATCGGCCGAAAAGTGAGAAGCCTCCGGAAAGACTTGGCGATGGGTATTTCTGTAAAAAGTTCATCAGGACGCTGTCCTTTCTCATTTTGCTTAACTTTTTGGTCGTTCCGGTCCAGGCCCAAGAGATTACCGTTTCGGCCGCCGTCAGTTTGAGAGAGGCTTTTACGGAACTGGGGAAAACCTTTGAAGCCCGGCAGAAAGGTGCCCGAATGCGGTTTAACTTCGGGGCCTCGGGGGACTTGGCGCGGCAGATTGCGGGGGGTGCCCCGGTCGATGTTTTTGCCTCGGCCGGCCTGAAGGAAATGGATGAACTGGAGCAGAAAGGTTTTACGGTTCCCGGGTCGCGGGCAAATTTTGCCGGAAACGCCGTGGTGCTGGTGCTTCCGGCGGCTTCAACGGTTCCCCTGGCAGCATTTACCGACCTCAACCGTAAAGAATTAAAAAAGATCGCCCTCGGAAATCCCCAGACCGTCCCGGCCGGCCGATACGCCGAGCAGGTTTTGAGAAAAATGAATCTCTGGGACCCTTTAAAGGAAAAGCTGATCTTCGCCGAAAACGTCCGTCAGGTCCTAGATTACGTCGTCCGGAACGAGGTGGACGCCGGGTTGGTTTACGCCACCGATGCGGCTGCTAAAAGCAAGGATCTGAAAATGCCCCTTTCGGCTCCGGAGGGCAGTCATTCGCCGATCGTCTACCCCATAGCCGCTGTGAAGGGTGGAAAGAGGGAAGCGTTGGCCAGGGCTTTTATCGCCCAGGTAATTTCAAACGAGGGGAAACGTGTATTCGGGCGTTATGGATTTAAAATCCTGGAAGATAAAAAGTAGCCCATGACCGAAGAAACCTGGTTTTCCCTGCGACTCTCCTTGCAGGTCTCCTTCCTGGCCACTTTTTTCATCGTGATAATCGGAGTGGCCGCCGGGTACCTGTTGGCCCGGAAAAAATTTCCGGGCCGCGAGTTATTGGACATCCTGTTCACCCTGCCGTTGGTATTGCCCCCTACGGTGACCGGTTATTATTTGATCATCCTATTCGGTCGCAACGGCTGGTTGGGCAAATACCTCTACGCCTGGACCGGCTGGTGCATCATGTTCACCTGGTATGCCGCCGGGCTGGCCTCCTTTGTGGTGGCCCTGCCGCTCATGGTCCGGACCACCCGTGCGGCCATCGAGTCGGTGGACAAAAACCTCATTTTCGCTTCCTATACGCTGGGGCACTCGGAACTGAAAACGGCCTGGAGGGTCGTCCTGCCGCTGGCCCGGCGGGGAATCATCGCCGGGGCGGCCCTGTCCTTTGCCCGGGCCATGGGAGAGTTCGGGGCCACCCTGATGCTGGCCGGAAATATCCCGGGCAAAACCAACACCCTGCCCCTGACCATCTACACGCTGGCCGGAAGCGGTGACTGGACGCAGGCCCAGGGGGTGGTGCTGTTACTCACGGCCTCCTCCGCGGTTTTTCTGGTTTTGGCCAACCGCTTCGGCCGGAAGGCCTGATAATGGCCCTGTCTCTGAAATTGTACAAAAGGGTGAACGGTTTTATCCTGGACGTGGCATGGACCGTTCAGGAAGAGACGGCCGTCCTTTTCGGGTATTCCGGGGCCGGGAAGTCCCTTACGCTGCAGATGATTGCCGGGTTGATGAGACCGGACCGCGGAACCATCCGCTTGGAAGAATGGCCCCTTTTCGACAGCCGGGCCGGGATCGACATCCGTCCCCAGGACCGGGCCATCGGTTACGTCTTCCAGGACCTGGCCCTGTTTCCGCATATGACTGTTCAGGAAAACATCCTCTATGGCGCCAAGGGATTGGGGAAAGAGGAACGGCTGGGGCGGACCGGGGAACTGATCGAGCTGCTCCACCTCGAGGGATTGCCCGCAAAAAGGCCGGCGGAAATCTCCGGCGGCCAGGCCCAGAGGGTAGCCCTGGCCCGGGCCCTGATCCGGCGCCCGAAACTGCTCTTGCTGGACGAGCCGTTTTCGGCCCTGGACAATCCGCTGCGCCTGGAGCTGCAGCGCTGCCTGACCGGGGCGGCCCGTCAATACCGGATTCCGGTCATCCTGGTCACGCACGACCTGAACGAAGCCTTGAAACTGGGCGACCGGATCATTGTTTATTCGCAGGGGCGTGTAATGCAGGCCGGGTCGCCCCTGGAAGTTCAGGACAACCCAGTGATCCGGGAAGCCGGGAGGTATTTCAATGATGGCGCTCGAAGGTTCCGCTGAAAAACGTTTTTTCCCAACGGGGATGAAAGCAGTGGAGATCCCGGTCGATATAGCCAGGCCAGAGTAAGCTCAGGCCCGAAATCTAACACGACCGGGCCTAACGCACGGCTCAACCGGACGCGCTTCAGTCGGCTTCGACTCCTTTCGCGCGCGCAATTTCATCCTTGTCACCAATAATACAAGCGAATTTAGAAGAATGAAATACCTGAAACTCGAAGATTGGAAAGAATAGCGTCCCAGGGGACGAAG
>JALOOY010000500.1 GCA_025454185.1 Thermodesulfobacteriota bacterium | reverse complement strand
CGCCGGTTTCCATAGTCGCGGGTTTGGAGCCGCCGCTGGCAGTATCGCCCTTAAAGCCCGGCTCGGTATGCTCCACCGTCAGTTCCACAAACGTGGGCAGGTCAACGGTGATGGGTTGATCTTTGTAATAGATTACCTTTAGGTTCAGGTTGTCCTGGAGGAAGTCTTTGCCGTCGCCCAGTTGTTCGGCGGTCAGGTAGATCTGTTCGTACGATTCGTTATCCATGAAGCAATACCGGTCGCCCTCGGCGTAGAGGTATTGCATGTCTTTTTCCTGCATATCGGGCCGGTCGACTTTCTCCCCGGAACGGAAGGTTTGATCGATCACCCGGCCATTAATGAGATTTTTTATTTTGGTGCGGACAAAGGCCCCGCCTTTGCCCGGTTTGACATGCTGGAAATCCACGATGAGAAAGGGCTTCCCTTCCCACTCAATTCGCAGCCCTTTGCGAAAATCGGCGGTAGAATACATACGGTTTTCGTTCGCTCCTCTCTATATTATTCGGGTTGCTGCAACTGGGCCAGCCATTTTTTGAGGGTGGGGACCACCAGGGAATCCGGAGAGGGTTCGGCGGGCTGGCCGGCCTCCGGCTGGGGGGTGGGCTCCGGCGGAAATCTGTCCAGCACCTGGGCCAGGAGCAGCGCCCATTCGGAAATTTCTTCCAGACCCCCTCGGCGGGCCAGCGCCCCCCAGTCCCGGAGGGACGGGGCCAGAGTCTGCAGGTCCCCGGCCAGGGTCTGCATTTCACTCCGGGCGGCCTCCTGATTACCCAGGTCCAGGCGGCAGGTGGCTGACAGGACCCGCAGCCCGTAATGATCCGGATAGTATTCCAGACCCAGCCGACAGAGATCCGCGGCCTGGCGGAACTGTCCCTGGCGGCGGAAGAGATGGATCAGGGATGAAAGCAGCGACAGGGACGGCTCGATTTGAATCGACAGGTCCTCGGCCCGGCCTTCGTTTTTACCGGCGATCAGGAGCAGGGGTATTTTTTCCATGAAGGGGTGCCTCCTTTTTATTCTCTTCTTCCAGAAAAAAGATGATCTCATCGGGCCGGACCAGGCCGAATTCTTTCCGGGCCACTTCCTCCAGATAGAGGGGATCCTGTTTCAGGCGGTTGATTTCCCGGTACATGGCCTGATTTTTGCGGTTCAGGTCCTGGTTGTCGCGGATGAGCACTTCCCGTTTTTTGGCCAGAGATTGAATCTGCTGCAGTCCCTGAAAGCTTTGCAGGGAAAGATACAGCAGGCCCGCGGCCAGGAGCAGGAGCAGGAACCAGAAAATATAATGGGGAGGAAGCCTAAGGGAAGACGCGCCGCCGCGGTTCCCCGAGGACCCACCGAAGACCGGTATATTTCCGAATCTTTTTTTTGAATTCCCAGAAGAAGCGGTCATAGCTTTCCTGGCCCCGAAGGATATTGAAATAAATGGGCATAATACTATCATGTTTCTTTAAAAGCCACCAAAAAAGTCCGGGCCAGGCATAGAACCAGCGGGCCAGACGCAAGGCCCGGGCGAACTCGGGGAGGAGCTCCCGGGCCAGCGCCCGGGGGTAGGCGCTCAGATCCGGGTTGCCGCTTTGCAAGGCGCTGGAAATGACTTCCGCCCCGCGTTGTCCGCTCCAGAGGGCGTAATAAATCCCCTCGCCCAGGAAGGGTTCCACCAGACGGGCGGCGTCCCCCGCGCGCAGGACCCGCTTTTGGGCGTAGGCCACGGGTTGGCCGTCGTAACAGGGTATGGGGTGGCCTTTCAGCCGGGGGCGGGTTTCCAAAAAGGAGAGTCCCCGCAGGAATTGGTCCCGGCACCGGCGCGGCCGGTTTTCTTTGGCCGGCCAATAACTGACCCCGATCGACAGGCGTTTCCCGCTGGGGAAAGTCCAACCGTACCCGAAGGCCACGGACCCCAGATGGATGGCCACGGCCTCCGGGGGCCAGGGGGCCGACACGCCGCTGGACGCCACCGGGCCTTCCAGGGCCTGGTAGGTCAAGGATGTCGGCCGGGCCCGTTGATTTAGACGTTCCGCGAAATAAGCCCCGGAGGCCAGGACCAGGAACCGTCCTTTAAACCGACCGGCCGGGGTCTGCACTGAAACGAATTCCGGAAGGATTTCGTAGGATGACAGGGGCGTTGAAAAGCGGATTTCGGCCCCGGCTTGGCGGGCCTCCCGGGCCAGACGGAAATCAAAGAACTCCCGGCGAACCATGTAGGCGGCGGGTTGCGTCGTGGTGAATTCCAGGGTCTCCCGTTGCTTGAAAGTGAAGATGACCCGGGTAATCTCTTTTTCGATCACTTCCTGCAGCAGGACGGGGGGGAGCAGTCCTTCCACCCGGCGGGACAGGCAGCCACCGCAGGGTTTGGAGCGGGGGAAAGTCTTTTTTTCCAGGAGCAGCACCTTCCAGCCGGCCCGGCTCAGCGAGGCGGCGGCCATGGAACCGGCCGGCCCGGCCCCGGCTATGATCACATCGTAGTCAGGGGAAGGAGTCATGAGGCCTATCCTAATGTTTCAAACGGGAAAAATCAAAAAGAAACAAGTGCTCGGGATGGTGCCCGTCCGGCAGTTGAATAATTGGACAGTCTGATTTACATTAATAACGTAACCCATGGAAAACCTTCTGGCCGTTATCCCGCGGCAGGGAGGGACTTTACTACATTCAGCGGTTACCCACGCAAAAGGGTGAAGCGTGATTCAATATGGGGTGAGAATAC
>JALOOY010000499.1 GCA_025454185.1 Thermodesulfobacteriota bacterium | reverse complement strand
CTCCGCCTCTTCCAGGAGCTTTTTGGGGTCCCCGTGGGAAGTCATGGTCCGGGTCTCCACGTCCAGGTAGATGGCATTGTTGCCGATAGCGAAAATGCTGGCCAGTTCATGGGTCACTACGACAAAAGTGGTTCCCAGGCTGTCCCGAAGTTCCAGGATCAAGTCGTCCAGCAGGCGGGAACTCACCGGGTCCAGTCCGGCCGAGGGCTCGTCCAGGAAAAGGAATTCGGGGTCCAGGGCCATGGCCCGGGCCAGCCCGGCCCGTTTGCGCATGCCCCCGCTGATTTCCGAGGGGTAATAGTCCTCGAACCCGGCCAGCCCGACCAGGGCCAGCTTCAGGGAGGCCAGTTCCCGGATCTGGCCCGCTTTGAGACTGGTGTATTCACCCAGCGGCAGGGCCACGTTTTCCGCCAGGGTCATGGAACTCCACAGGGCGCCCTGCTGGTAAAGGATGCCGAAGCGCTGCATCAATTTGTTCCTGGTATCAGGGGCGGCCTCCCAGAAACTGGTCCCTTTATAGAGGATTTTCCCCCGGCTCGGCTCCTTGAGGCCGATCATGGTCCGCAGGAGCGTGCTCTTCCCGCAACCGCTGCCGCCCATGATGATGAAGACGTCCCCCTTGCGGACCGTAAAGTTGACGTCGTGCATCAGGACAAAGGTGCCGAAGGCGATGGTGAGGTCCTCCGCTATGATCTGATTTTTAGTATCTTCCGTGATTCCCACTGTGCTATATTCCGATAAAATTGCAGATGATTGTAATGATCGCCGTAGCCACGATGATGCTGATGATACCGCTGACCACGGCCGAGGTGGTCACCTGCCCGACGGCCATGGCGCTGCGGCCGCATTGAATGCCTTTGAGGCAGCCGGTCAGGGCCACCAGGACGCCGAAAACCGAGCTGGTGATCAAGCCGATCCAGAAATGAATCAGGGAGACCGAGGAAACGGTCTGGTTGTAGTACTGCATGAAACTGATATCCAGCATGAAGACGCCCACGATCAGCCCCCCGGCCATGCCCATGAAGTCGGCAAAGATGCCGAGCAGGGGCATCATGAGAGACAGGCCCAGGACCCGGGGCAGGACCAGAAATTCGATCGGGGAGATCCCCAGGGTCTGCAGGGCGTCCACTTCCTCGTTGACCTGCATGGTCCCCAGTTCGGCCGCATAGGCCGCGCCGGTCCGGCCGGCCATGATGATCCCGGTCATGATGGCCCCCATGACCCGCATCATGGCAATGGCCACCAGGCTGGCCACGTAAATCTGAGCCCCGAAGATCTTGAGCTGCACGGCCCCGACAAAGGCCAGGATCAGGCCCACCAGCAGGCTGATCAGGGAGACGATAGGCAGGGCATCGGCCCCGGTGCGCTGGATGACCTGCAGCAGGTCCGACCGGCGGAACTGGGCCTTGCCCCGAAACAGCTTCAAGAAGGCCAGGAATACTTCCCCGACAAAAGCCAACATGGTATTGACGGATTGGACGGCACTCAAAGACCGGTCCCCAATCCGTTCCAAAACAGGCGCCCGCAAGTCTTCCCGGCGGGCCCCCTTGCGTTCCGGCACGGCGGCGGCGAGGGCCAGCAGGCGCTGCACCCCTGTGGGCAGGTCCGGCGTCTGCAGCGAGACTTGGCCCTCCAGACAGAGTGTTCGCAGTTTGTTTAAAAAGGTCAGCAGGACACTGTCCCAGTTATTTAACTTTGAGGCATGCAAGGTCAGGGTGCGGTGGGGAGTTTCCAAGGAAAGCAGCCGCTGCAGCTCCTCGATCCCCGGAATCGATTGCCCCAGAGTCCAGTCCCCGCTCAGGTCAAGGATCACCTGCCCGGTCCCTTCCACAGTGACGATCATAGCTGGCTTTTCCGACCTGTTCTTTTCCATGAGATTTCTAAATTTATGGGGTCCTGGACTTAGAGACTATTTCCCGGTTGGGGATTTAAGCCACTGGTCCAAAGGCAGGGCCGGTCCCTCCGGCCCGGCCGCCATTTCCAAGGCCATTTCCCGAACCAGGGAGGCGACGGCGTCGGCCACCTTGCCGGCGATCTGTTCACCGGTCCAGGGGTTGAGCAATATCCGATCCCCGGGGATGTCCGCCCGGTAGATTTTTCGCCAGGCCGGTTTTCCCTCCTGGGTCAACCGCAGGGCAGCTTCCAGAAACCCCTCCACCTCCAGCAGATTGCTTTGAGGAGGCCGGATGTCGAAGGTGTAGTAAGACAGGTCCAGCGAGACCTTCTCCAGGCTGGCTTCGATAAGCAGTTGCCGCCCCCGAGCCGGAGGGACCTCTTCGACAATCGCCAACCCGGGCGCCGCCTGGGCCAGGGCCTCGAAGACGGCGGCGGCGAAGGCCCGTCCCACCGCGATTTCGAAGGGCCGCAGGGAATCCAGGGTGCGGATGCCGCGCCAAGGGATGTAATCGGGGCTGCGGTAGACAAGCTGTTTGGTCAGAGGGGAAAGATACAATGCTGCCGGGAGTGAAAGGGGTTGTTGAATCGGCAGCTTGCCGATTCGGGGAGCCAGCGGGATCTGCTGCCGATCGGCCCGGACCGAGGAAGCGGACAGGGCCAGCACCAGAAAAAACGGGAAAGCAGCGGTCGTTTTTGTTTTCATTTCACTTGGCCTCTTTTTTTATCTGCTCCGCAGCCCCCCGGCGTTCCTTTTCCTCCTCCATAATGAGCTGGTAGGACAAGTAGTATTTGTAGATATTCGACACGTAA
>JALOOY010000498.1 GCA_025454185.1 Thermodesulfobacteriota bacterium | reverse complement strand
CGTTTCAGGGTCTGCTTGATCATGGAGCCCCAGATCTTCTCCCCGGCCCCCCGCTCCTCCAGCAGGGCCTCGTAGGTCTGCAACACCAGGTCCCAGGCCTCCTGTTTTTTATCGGCCGGCGGCGCCGGGGCCTTGACTTCCGTACCCCGGGCCGACTTCCGCAGATCGTCATAATAAATGAATTCGTCGCAGTTGGCGATGAGCAGGTCCGAGGTGGAATTCTTGACCCCCACGCCGATGACGATCTTGTTGTTTTCCCGAAGCTTGCTGACCAAAGGGGAAAAATCGGAATCGCCGCTGAGCAGGACAAAGGTGTCCACGTGGCCCTTGGTGTAGCAGAGATCGAGGGCATCCACTACCATGCGGATGTCCGCGGAGTTCTTGCCCGACTGGCGCACGTGGGGGATCTCGATCAGCTCGAAGGAGGCCTCGTGCATGGATTTTTTGTATTCTTTGTAGCGCTCCCAATCGCAATAGGCCTTCTTGACCACGATGTTGCCCTTGAGCAGCAGCCGCTCGAGCACCTGGCCCACGTCGAACTGGGCGTAGTTGGCGTCGCGCACGCCGAGGGCGATGTTTTCGAAATCGCAGAAAAGGGCCATGTTGCGGGTTTCAGCCTGGTAGGTCATGGGCGGGGGCCTCCTGAAGGACGCATTTTAAGGCTTAGAATACACCGGCCGGTGCAGAAAGAAAAGACCTTTCCGTAAGGGGAGAAATGGGTTAATCTAAAAAATGATGTTGCTGGGTGCTGGGTGCTGGTTAAAAACGAACCGGGGCAGGCTTTTTCCGGACCGGGGATAAACAGGTTTTCGCGGGTGCTTGACCCGGACATGGGGGTTTGGTATGAAAAAGTTCCTCGTTTGTATAGGTCTTATAAGTCTTATAGGACCTATCCTCAACTGCGGCCGAGACAGCGGTGAAGCGGAATTGAATAAATTTTATGCGGAAAAAATCGCCGCCGTAAACGCCGCGGCCCGGGCCCTGGCCGCGGCCCAAAATACCAAGCAGGCCGCCGCGGAATTGGAGAAAGGGTATAAGATTTTGCGGGAGGCCGTGGCTCAGGAGGAATTCCTCTATCACCAGCACCCCCGGGCCAAGGAGACCCTGGATATCCAGAAGCTCCAGGAGGATTACCTGGCCGCCAGCGAGAAATTCTCCCGGGAGGTGGAGGCCCTGCCCGCGCGCCTGGCCCCCGACCAGACGTTGATCGAGGCCCTGCACAAGATGGGCCGGGGGGATAAACCGTTATAGCCGGACCTGAGCTAAATCCATCCAGGCCGGGGCGCCGATTTTCTGGAAGCCGAACGGATGGCGCATCGGTTCCGCGTCAATCGGTCGAGCCCGCGAGCAGCACCGTGAAACCCGCCGACTGAAAATGGGCGTCTTTGGTCAAAACCTCCTGCAGCCGTAAATCCTTCATCACCACTATGCTGACGCAGTCCGTGAAAGACCAGCCCTGCCCCAGCCGCCGCAGGAACAAAGATTTGGCCTTTATGAAACGGTCCGCCTCCGTCCAAATGATGCGGCAAACCTGGGATTCGAAGACGCTCGCGAAAAAAATATTGACCGTCTGAAAGTGGCCCCGGGCCTGCAAGAGGGTGGCCGTTTCATCCAGCACATAATCGCTGGTTACAAAACGCCGCCTCTTCTTGGCCGCTTCCCGCATAAAATCCGCCGCCAGGCGGTGCCGGTCATCCTTCTTTACCAGCAGCGCATAAAACCCGCTGGTATCGATAAAGGCCTCAGACGCCATAGATCAAACCGTCCATTTCCTCGTTGGAGAGAATTCCACCACCCTCGTCGGCGGCCGCCTCGAAAAGACGGTACAGGGGGTCATCTTCCCTCGCTTTTTCGACCGGCACCGGTTCCAGTCTGGCAACCGGATGCCCACGGGAAGTCAAAACCAGGCTGTGGCCCTGGCGCAGCCGGCCCAGAATTTGGGCGGCGTTTTTTCGGAAATCCACCAGACTTACGGTCTCCATCAAGGCCTCCGAAGTTGAAGTTCAAGTTTATCTTCAATATACGTTAATACACGGCGGCGGTCAATCCCAAAAACAGAACGCCGCCCGGGCGCCCGGGCGGCGGTCTGTTTTATCCTGCGCCGGCCTCCGCCGGCGGGTTTACCTATTTAATCATTTTGCATTTTACACTTTGCATTTTGCATTGTTCTGTATCAATCCACCACGGGCCGCGGCAGCAATCCCGCCAGCTCGGCGATCTCGGGCACTTTCTCCTCCCACTCGATGGCCATGATGTGGACGCCGGCGACGCCCTTCATCTCCTTGAGCTGCTGGATGGTCTCCACGCAGATCTTGATGCCCTCCTGGGCCTGGTCCTTCTTGTCCACGCCCTGGAGTCGCTTGATGATCTCATCAGGCACGTCCATGCCGGGGACCGAGTTCTTCATGTACTTGGCCATACCGACGGATTTCATGGGCGTGACCCCGCCCAGGATGTAGACTTTTTCGGTCAGGCCCAGGTCCCGGGCCTGTGCCATGAACTTGGCCATGCGGTCCATGTTGTAGATACACTGGGTCTGGACGAAGTCCACCCCGGCGGCCACCTTCTTGCCGAGCCGCACGGCCCGGAAGTCGATGGGGTGGGCGAAGGGGTTGGCCGCGGCCCCGATAAACATCCGGGGGGGTTCCTGGATGTCCTGGTCGTTGATGAACTTGCCCTCGTCCCGCATCTTTTTGACGGTCTGAATCAACTGCATGGAATCCAGGTCGAAGACGTTCTTGGCCGCCGGATGGTCGCCGAACTTCTGATGGTCGCCGGAGAGGCAGAGCATGTTGCGCACCCCCAGGGCGTAGGCCCCCAGGATATCGCTCTGCAGGGCGATGCGGTTACGGTCGCGCACCACCATCTGCAGGTTGGGC
>JALOOY010000497.1 GCA_025454185.1 Thermodesulfobacteriota bacterium | reverse complement strand
TTGCCGCTGGTTTTGAGATAGTACCATCTATTACAAACATTAAATCGGGGACCCGCCACTCTCCTAAGCCCCGGAAACTGTCAATGCACCAAACCGGGAGTTCGTTGGTGGATTCGGCGATTTTTTGACTTTCCTGGGGACTCTCCTATATAATAAAAAATGTTCAGGCCGGGTGGGTCCCCTTTCCCTGGTCCACCCTACCGGGGAGTACCCCAGGGCACAGGCGAGGCGCCTGTGCTGCTTGCCCGGGCCACCCAAAGGCGGGTGGAAATAAACTCCACCCCTACATCAAGAACCAACTCGGATATTACTGGACAGACCAAAAGGAGAACACGATGCCTGTAAAAGTCGCCATAAACGGATTTGGAAGGATCGGCCGGCTGGTTTTTCGAGCCGGTCTGGAAAGCCAGGATGTGGAATTTGTCGCCGTCAACGACCTGACCGACGCCCGGACCCTGGCCCATCTGCTGAAATACGATTCGGTCCACGGGATTCTGAAAGCGGAGGTCAAGTCCTCCGAAAACGGTATCCTGGTGAATGGAAAAGAAATCAAAACCTTCGCGATGAAGGACCCGGCGGACCTGCCCTGGAAGGCCCTGGGGGTGGACGTGGTCCTGGAGAGCACGGGCAAATTCACCGACCGGGCCGGGGCCGAAAAGCACCTCCTGGCCGGGGCCAAAAAGGTGGTCATTTCCGCGCCGGCCAAGAACCCGGACGTGACGGTGGTCTTCGGCATCAACCCGGAACAATACGACAAGACGAAGCATCACATCATCTCCATGGGTTCCTGCACCACCAATTGTCTGGCCCCGGTGGTCCGCATCCTCCAGAAGGAATTCGGCGTGGAGTACGGCCTCATGACCACCATCCACGCCTACACCAACGACCAGGTCATCCACGACGAGCCTCACAAGGACCTGCGCCGGTCCCGGGCCGCGGCCCTGTCCATGATCCCCACCACCACCGGAGCGGCCAAGGCCATCGCCGAAGTCATCCCGGAGATGAAGGGCCGGCTGGACGGCCTGGCCATCCGGGTGCCCGTGCCGAACGTCTCCCTGGTGGATTTCACGGCCACCCTGTCCCGGCCCACCAGCAAGGACGAGGTGAACGCCAAATTCCGGGAATACGCCGCCGGTCCCCTCCAGGGCATTCTGCGCTGCACCGATGAGGAACTGGTTTCCCTGGATTTCAACGGAGACCCCCATTCCTCCATCGTAGACCTGCCCAACACCAACGTCATCGGCGGCACCATCGTGAAGGTCCTGGCCTGGTATGACAATGAGTGGGGTTTTTCGAATCGGATGCTGGAACTTTTATCGTTCATCATGAGGTAGGAATCAGCTAAACTCGAAATTCAAAACCACCGCCCCCTGAACGACTTCGTTCCACCAAAATAAGGGGGATCATTCTATTTTGCTGATACCGGATGGAATTTGTTTCGATCATTTGAATTTTGAACATTGCTTCTTGTTTCGGATTTCGTGCTTCGGATTTCGAATTTAGCACCTAGAAACTATGGCCAATACTGAAAGCTCCTTTAAATCCACGGCGCTCCAGGCCAACCTGGAGCGCACCGCCGCCACGGTGGAGATACCGGAGAAATACCGGCTGCTGCTCGACATCGCCCGGGAACATTACGGGATCTTCCAACGGACCCAGGATCTCCTCACGGAGATGAACCATCCCTTCGTCAACTGGGCCGTTGTGCTGAAGCAACTGCGCACCCTCTCCTTGGGCGACTTTCATGACTTCAACCGCCATGAAAAAGGCCGGGAGGCCCTGGAAACCTTTCTGGGCATCTACCTGGACGTAATCCGCTCGCACGCCGGGGAAGAGACCCCGGAAACGGCCATCCGCTACCTCTTTGATTTTCTGGACCTGATCCTCTCCAAAAGCGGTAGCCAACTGGAACGGAACCGGGCCCTCCTGCCCGGACTCCTGGAGCAGCTCAACGATTTGTCCGCCCGGGAGGCCCTCCTCTTCCGCAAGGGCTCCACGTACGGCAAGAGACTCCTCAAGGCGGCCAGGGAACACATGGCCCTGCTGGCCGGTCTTCCCTTGGACCTTTTCTTGCGCCAGGTCTTCCAGGCCACCTATTCCTTCTGGCTGGCCCAGCCCGACCCCCGGGACTGGTTCACCCGGGAGGGCGAGGAGGCCGCCGCCATCTTCGGCTATGATGCCCTGGTCAAGCCCCTGACCCACCGCTCCCTGACCGCCCTGTTGGCGGCCCTGCCGCCGGCGGCCCCTGGCGCCGGCCAGGAGACCGCTGACCCGACGGCCGGCTATCTGGATCGGCCCGACTACGACCAGATCGTCGAAGGCTACCTGCTGGTGGCCGATGAACTGGAGCGGTCCCCGGCCTACGCCGGCCGGGAATACCTGGTCAAGCTGGATTTTCTTTTTCATATCATCAATGTTCCGGCCCTGGCCGACATCCACGGCCGCACCCTGATCGAGATCAATCGCTGCCTGGCCCTGGTCTTCCGGGAAAAGACGCCGGAGAACCTGGCCGATTTCGTACGCAGCGTCTTCCAGCTCCTGCGCAAATGCACCACCTGTTCCCAGTACCGCAGCACCGTCCTGAACTGCATCACCACCGTGGCCCGGGAGGTCTTCAAGCTGAATTACCACCCCCTGGCCGATATCCTGATCGAAGAATTGATTGCCTTCGGCTTCCAGCACCCCCAGCTCGCCGGCGCCAACACGGACTGGCAGATCC
>JALOOY010000496.1 GCA_025454185.1 Thermodesulfobacteriota bacterium | reverse complement strand
ACCCTTTCCGCCTCGGCCCTGGACTTTGTCCAACGGGTTTTTCTTCCGGACCTGCTGGCCATCGCCTCTTTTTACAAGGAATGGGCCCAGATCGGGGGAGGACATGGAAATTTCCTGGCCTACGGCGATTGGCCGGCCAAAACCGGGGCCCCCTACGCCTGGGGCGATCTCTATCTGCCGCGGGGCGTCGTCATCAACAAAAATATGGCTGCCGCTCCCCAGGCGCTGGATCAGGCCAGGATCGCCGAACAGGTGACCAACTCCTGGTACACCGATACGGGCGGGGCCCCGCTGCACCCCTGGCAGGGTCAAACGCAGCCCCAGTATACCGGCCCTACCCCGCCCTTCGAACACCTCGATACGGAACAAAAATATTCCTGGCTCAAGACGCCCCGCTACGACGGTCGGCCCATGGAGGTCGGCCCCCTGGCCCGCATGGTAGTAGCCTACGCTGCCGGCCACACCGAAGTCCGGGAGGAAGTCAACCGGGTGCTGAGCGTGCTGAAACTGGGGCCGGAGGCTCTGTTTTCCACCCTGGGGCGGGTGGCCGCCCGGGGGATCGAGACCCTTTTACTGGCCCGCAGGATGTCCGGCTGGATCAGCGACCTCGAGGCCAATATGAACAGAAACGACTTGGCCATCCACAACGGTGCCCTGTGGAACCCGGCCACCTGGCCCGCGGAGGCCGTAGGCTGGGGCGCCACCGAGGCCCCCCGCGGGGCCCTGGGGCACTGGATCCGCATCAAAGATCAAAAAATCGAAAACTACCAGGCCGTGGTGGCCACCACCTGGAACGCGGCCCCGCGGGACGGCCAGGGGCAGCGGGGCGTCTTCGAGGAGGCCCTGCTCGATACGCCGGTGGCCGATCCGGAAAGGCCGGTGGAGATACTGCGCACCATCCATTCTTTCGACCCCTGCATGGCCTGCGCGGTGCACGTGTGCGATCCCGAGGGACGGGCCGTCACCCGGGTTGCGGTTCACCATTGATCGCATGGGAGCGGACGGCGAGTCGCACATCCTCATACTCGGCCTGGGCAATGTATTGCTCCGGGATGAGGGCTTGGGCGTCCGGGCCCTGGAGCGGCTGGCCGCTGTCCACGAGCTGCCGGAACAGGTGCAGACGCTGGATGGGGGAACCTTGGGGCTTACGTTGCTGCCTTTCCTGGAGGGAAAATCACACCTGCTGGTACTGGATGCCGTCCAGACCGGCGGACCTCCGGGAACGCTGGCGCGCCTGGATTACGCGGATCTCTCCCCAGGGTTGTTGTTGAAAATGTCGGCCCACCAAACGGGACTGCAGGAGTTGCTGGCCCTGGGTGATCTGCAGGGCTGCCTCCCCCGCCATATCGTGGTCTGCGGCCTGCAGCCCGAGGCGATTGAATGGGGCGTCGACCTGTCCCCCGCGGTGGCCGATCGGATTGACCTGTTGGTGGATATGGCCCTGGAGGAACTGCGCCGCTGGGGGAAAACAGAGATCGGAGATCAGAGGTCGGAGATCAGAAAAAACAACAAAAAATTACCTCTGCCTTCTGCCCTCTGGCCTCTGACCTCTGGCTTCTGACCTCTGTCCTCCGTCTTCTGTCTTCCGTCCTCAGCCTTCTGCCCTACCTCGCCTGCATCCTGATCCCCCCGTCCAGGCGGATGGTTTCGCCGTTGAGCATGGGGTTTTCTATGATCTGGGCCGCCAGCAGGGCGAATTCCACCGGCCGGCCCAGGCGCTTGGGGAAGAGGGTCATGTTGATCAGGCCCTCATAGACCTTAGGCGGCATGCCGGCCATCATGGGGGTTTCGAACAACCCGGGGGCGATGGTCACGATGCGGATCCCGTAATCGGCGAATTCCCTGGCAATGGGCAGGGTCATGCCGGCCACGGCCGCTTTGGAGGCCGCGTAGGCCGCCTGGCCGAACTGGCCCTCGAAGGCGGCGATGGAGGCGGTGTTGATCACCACCCCCCGCTCGCCGTCGGCGTTGGGCGCATTCTTGTTCATCCGGGCCGCGGCCAGGCGGATCACGTTCATGGTGCCGATCAGGTTGATCTGGACCGCCTGGTTGAATTTGGCGATGTCCAGGGGCTGCCCCTCCTTGCCCAGGACCTTGGCCCCGGGGGCCACGCCGGCGCAACTGACCGCGAAATGCACGGCCCCAAAGACCTCCATGGTCCGGTCGATGGCCGCCTGGACGCTGGCCCCGTCGGTCACATCCGTTTTGCAGAAGAGCACGTCCGGCCCCAGTTCGGCGGCGATCTTCTCCCCCCGGTCCTGGGCGAAATCCAGGATGGCCGCCCGGGCGCCCCGGGCCAGCAGGTGGCGCACGGTGGCCTCTCCCAATCCCGAAGCCCCGCCGCTGACCACGGCCACACCGTTTTTGATCTCCATAGTTTTTCTCCTCCTGTAGATGGAATATGTCTAACCAAAAAATTTGAAATTTTTCGGTAAAGATCCGGCTTGGGCGGGTCTTTCCCTTAATATGGTTAGAAAACGTGGGCTATATTAGTCGCCCGTCGACCGCAAGTCAAGACGAAGGGATCCGAGGGATTTTTAACTTCTTCCGGCCCGGCCGGTCTAAAAATAACATTGACGCCTAAAGGGTTCATCCATGAAAATCCTGACACTGCTGCTGATGGTGATGGTTTTATCGGGTGAGGCACCCGGACCGGTAATGGCCCAAATTAACCCGGACTATGGGGCCCCCATTTTGGTCGGCCATATCACCCACGTGGA
>JALOOY010000495.1 GCA_025454185.1 Thermodesulfobacteriota bacterium | reverse complement strand
GGTTCTGAGTTCGTTGTTGTTTTTTTCCATTTGTGACAGGGCCGCCTGTGAAATACCGGCTCGTTGGGCCACTTCTTTTTGGGTTAACCCGAGGTATAATCGCCAGGCTTTTAATAAATTCACCCCCTTTTTTATGATGAGGCCGACGACTTCGTTGGGGATAGTTGCCTTTTCATCATGATGGAGGAGGTTTAAAAAATCTTCATAGGGAATGACGGCAAAGGCCGGTTTTCCACCCCGTTTAATTACCTGGACATCAGTAAGTGTGACCATTTTTTTCTTGACCCCCTGAATCTCAATAATTTCGAGAGATTCTGAAAACAGCACCCCCCACCGACCTACCCTGAGCCGATATTGATCCCGGCCTTCCAGTTTATTTACATTTCTACATTCAGGGAAATGAACCAAGGACTGAATCCCATTATAAATCTTATCCTGCTCACCCGGATCGGGGATCTTCCTCAACTGCCGTACCGATTTGGTGCTCCAGTTGATGGTCTTCATGCTCGGACAATATCTTATATTATAAGTTGAATCAATCCAAAAGATTTTCGGATCAAAATTGCTTGCTATTAAAAAAAACTGGGAATATTGTCGAGAACGGACCCATGTTTTTCGACGGAGGGTGGAAGCGCACATCCCTTTGGGCGTCGGGTTTTACCCGGACTGGTGGAACAAGCACTACGGAATCTCGTATGACCGGAAATATTACTTCGACCCGGAAATCCGGATCGCGTCCCGGATGGAAATGGACCGCCGGCTTTACGAACGTTTCGGTGACGTGGGCCTGGGGGACCCGGACCCGCAACCCAAGCCGTTCATCACCTTCGGCATGGTCATGCTGCCGGCCGTCTTCGGCTGTGAGATCGTCTTCGAGAAAGACGCCCTGCCCTGGGCCATGCCCCTCAACCTGTCGGAAGAGCGGATCAGACAGCTTACGGTGCCGGACCTGGCCGCCGCCTATCCTATGACCGAGATCCTGAAGCAGATCGAATACCTTCAGGACAAATACGGCCGCGTCGTGGGGGATATCAACACCACCGGGGTCCAGAACCTGGCCCTGAAGCTGCGCGGCGACCAGCTTTATTTCGATTATTTCGAAAGGCCGGAGTTGTGCCATCACCTTCTCGCGGTCTGCACGGAGGCCATCGTTCAGTTGTTCCGCCTGGTCTACCCGATCACCGGGACCGGGGCCATGGATGTGACCCCCATGTGCGACCCCAAGCTTTTTGTTCTACCCAACTGCACGGTGGAGCAGATTTCGCTGGCCACGTACGAAAAATTCAATTTGCCCTATGACAACCGGGTGGCCCAGGCTTGCCATCCGCTGGGGATCCATCATTGCGGCTCGGTCAACCAGGTCCTGGACGGCTATGCCCAGGTCCGGCATCTGAAATTTCTGGAGATCGGCTTCGGATCGGACGTGCGGCGGACCCGGGAGGTCCTGGGGCCTAAAGTAGCCGTCAACGCCCGCATCAATCCCGTGCTGATGAAAAACGGCAGTCCGGACGATGTCTCCCGGGAGGTGCGGCGCCTGATCGACCAGGGAGAACCGCTGAAAAATTTTTCCATCGACACGGTGGGATTGACCTGCGGCACTCCGGACGAAAACGTGCGGGCGGCCCTGTGGGCGGCGACGGAATATGGAAAAATAATCAAGAAGGAAAAAGCCAAAAAGAAAAAAGGGCCGGTTCACGGGGTTTCAAAAAAATGGAAGGACCTGGAAACAGTAATCCAGAGCCCCGCCCGGGAGGTGCGCATTGGGGGGCCCCGGCCCCTGGTGATCATCGGCGAACGGATCAATCCCACGGGGAGGAAAAAACTGGCCAGGACCCTGGAAGAGAATGACCTGAAAATGGTGCAGGAAGAAGCCCTGGCTCAGGTGCGGGCCGGGGCGCATATCCTGGACGTCAACGTGGGGGTTTCCGGGATTGACGAACCACAGGTCCTGGCCGGGGCCGTTCGGGCGATTCAGGCGGTGACGGACGTTCCGCTTTGCCTGGATTCGGCCCTGCCGCAAGCTCTGGAGGCGGGTCTGGAAGTCTACCGGGGCAAGGCCCTGGTCAATTCGGTGAACGGCGAAGAGGTGAAATTGGATCATATCCTGCCGCTGGTTCGAAAATACGGAGCCGCGGTGATCGGCCTGACCATGGACGGTCGAGGAATACCGAGAAAGGCCGAAGACCGCCTGGAAATCGCCAAAAAGATCGTCAAACGGGCCGAGAAAGAAGGAATTTCCCGGGAGGACATCATCATCGATCCCCTGGCCATGGCCCTGAGCGCGGACTACCTGGCCGCTCTGGAAACCCTGAAGGCCCTGCGGCTGATCCGGAAGGAGCTGGGCGTCAATCTGACTCTGGGGCTGTCCAATATTTCCTTTGGGCTGCCGGACCGCGCGGCCGTCAACGCCGCCTTTCTGCAAATGGCGGTGGTCAGCGGGCTCACCTGCGCCATCATGGACCCGACCGATGGGGTGCTGCGGCAGGCCGCCCTGCTGGGGGATTTGCTGCAGGGAAAAGATGAAAACTGCCTGTGTTATATCGCGGCGGCCGGGGGTAAACCGGGGATCCCGGTGGAAACGGCCCCGGAGGCCGCCGCGCTTACGGACGTAGAAAAGCTGCAGGCCGCGGTGATGGCAGGAAAGCGGAGGGAGGCGGAAGCGTTGACCCTTAAAATGCTGGAGCGGGAGACCGATCCCCAATCGATAATCCAGGAGATACTGATCCCGGCCCTGAACAAAGTAGGTGAACGCTTCGAGCGGCGGCTGATCTTCGTTCCCGAGATGATGGTCGCGGCCAAGGCCATGCAGGCCTGTGTAGACCTGGTCAGACCCTACCTGCAGCTGGCTGAGGAGCAAGCCCCCCTAGCCACCATTGTGCTCGGTACGGTCTTCGGCGACCTGCACGACATCGGGAAGAACCTGGTGAAGCTGCTGCTGGAATCCGCCGGCGTCCGGGTAGTCGACTTGGGGGAAAACGTCCCGGCCGGGCGTTTCGTGGAAGCGGCCCGGGAACAGCAGGCCCGGGTCATCGGTTTGTCATCGCTGTTGACCACGGGAGATCCCTTTGTGGAGCAGACCGTGAAGGCCATCAAGGACGGGGGTCTGGGAGATCAGGTAAGGGTGATCTGCGGCGGCGCGGCCCTGACCAAGAAATTTGTTTTAGAAACCTGCGGGGCGGATGCCCACGCCAGAGACGCGGCGGATGGCTTGAAGAAGATCAAGGAACTGGCGGGGGCTTAAGAAACCGAACATCCAACATCGAATGAAATATCAAAATATCGTTCAAATCTATCCCTCCGTAGGGGCGATCCCCCTGTGGTCGCCCGCCTCTGGATTTGTGCCGAT
>JALOOY010000494.1 GCA_025454185.1 Thermodesulfobacteriota bacterium | reverse complement strand
GGCCAGGATCTGCAGGGGGCTGTTCCCGACCCCCAGCCTTTCTCCGCGCATCTTGATCTGGCGGGCCGATTCCTCCCCCGATATGTACAGAGCCGGGGTTTCATCCCGGCTCAGGGCGTGCAGGGTCTGGAGCAGCAGGGTGGACTTGCCGATCCCGGGATCGCCCCCGATCAGGACGGCCGAACCGGGGACCACGCCGCCGCCCAGGACCCGGTCCAGTTCGCGGATTCCGGTGGCAAAGCGCTGCTCGGCCTGGGTGGAGATTGCCCCGAGGGGTTGGGGCTCCCCAAGCGACAAGAAATCGTCGTCCCAGGCCGCCGGCCCGGTTCGGGGGGTGAAGCGGGTTTCTTCCAGCAGGCAGTTCCAGTTGCCGCAGTCCGGGCAGCGCCCCAGCCATTTGGGGCTTTGAGACCCGCAGGATTGGCAGACGAACACGGTTTTTTCGGATTTGGCGGACATGGAGGCCCATCATAACCGGTCAAGGGCGGGAAGGCAATTTTTTCCTGGGCAGGGCCGGTGATGATTTTCATTCGAGGACTAGAATAACATTAGAGTAGGCACTACGAAAAAAGATGAACAGCGAGTATCTTTATCAATACGAAAAAGACTCAATAGCCCACTCCCATTTTTGCCTAAACCGTATCAAAAATAAGTTTGACATTCAGAATTAATTGTTTATACTGACTCTTTTGAGCGGGCATAGCTCAGTTGGTAGAGTACAAGCTTCCCAAGCTTGGTGTCGCGGGTTCGAATCCCGTTGCCCGCTCCAGTTTTAAGGCTCAGGTAGTTCCCTTTTCGAGGTGGGCCTCCCCCGAACGGCATGGCGTCGGACGGGCCGCAGGTCAGGTCTTCGAATTGCGGATTGTTGATATGCCGGTAGCGGTTTAGTCCGCAATATCAATGGTATTTTCTGCAAAGGGAAGTGGGCCTCGGCCCGCTTTTTTTATTAGCGGCGAAGGTCTGGGTCCGTTATCGTCAGTCAATCCGACGGCCGTCTTCGCCGGAAGACAGGTTTTATGACCGCGTTGTCTGAAAGCGTACTGGCTCGAATCCGGAATATGGCTGAAATTCTTCTCCAGGAATCCGGCCTGGAGCTGGTGGACCTGGAGTTCCGCCGGGAAGGACGGGGCTGGGTTCTGCGCCTGTTCATGGAAAAGCCCGGCGGCGTCACCCTCGACGATTGTGCCGCAGTCAGCCGGGAGCTGGGTGACCAGATCGAGGTGGAGGACCTGATCCCGGCGAGTTATACGCTGGAGGTCTCCTCTCCTGGTTTGGACCGGCCGCTCAAGAAGGAAGAAGATTTCCTTAAACATATCGGGAAGCTGATCCAACTCAGCACCTCTGCTCCCCTTTCCGGACAGAGTTTTTTCAAGGGGAAGATGATGGATTACCAAAAAGGCGGCCTCCTGGTGCTGGCCGACAAAAAGAAAATCTGGGAGATTCCGGTTTCCCTCATTGCCAAAGCCCGCCTGGTATTTGAGGGTTGAAAACCAACCCCCGGATTTGTATCTGCCCGATAGTAGCATGAATTTCTGACGATAGAACATGAAAAGCTGCATAAAACCTGAGGGAGAGGGTCGTTTCAGCCGGATGGGAAAAAGTCACCCCGGCTGAGGTCTTCCGAAGGCCAAATCCTCCTTTACCAAGGGGGTTGGGGGGATTTTAAGGAATCCCAACATGGTTTCAATCATTTTTTTATGAAACATATGAAACATTAGAGTCTATTTATGATTAGCTTTTTCCAGGCCTGGTCCCGTGATTGGTTCGCGGGACCAGGCCTGGAAAAAGCTAAGGAGAACAACCTATGGGTCTTATTCAAAGAAAAGAGAAGGATTTAACCGCCGGCCTGGCCCTGGACCTCAAACGGGTCATCGACCAGGTCAGCCGGGACCGGGGTATCGACAAGCAAATCCTGATCGGCACCCTGGTGGATGCCATCCGCCAGGCGGCCAAGAAAAAATTAGGGCTCAAAAGGGAGATCGAAGTCAACTATAACGAAGACCTGGGAGAGATCGAGGTCTTCGAGTTCAAAGAGGTGGTGGAAAAAGTCAAGGACCCGGAGTCGCAGATCACCATCGAGGAGGGCCGGAAACTGGACCCCGAATGCGAGGCGGGGGACAGCCTGGGCATCAAGATGGAGACCAGTTCCTTCGGCCGGATCGCGGCCCAGTCGGCCAAGCAGGTCATCATACAGCGCATGAAAGACGCGGAGCGCGACATCGTTTTTGAAGACTACAAGGACCGTAAAGGGGAAGTGATCAACGGCATCATCCAGCGTTTCGACAAGGGGGCGGCCATCATCAATCTGGGACGGACCGAGGCTGTGCTGCCGGTGACCGAACAGATCCCCACGGAGTCCTACAAGCAGGGCGACCGCCTGCGGGCCTATATCCTGGAGGTCAAAAAAATCAGCAAGGGGCCGCAGATCATCCTGTCCCGGACCCACCCCCAGTTCCTGGCGGCCCTGTTCGAGACGGAAGTGCCCGAGATCGCCGAAAAGATCGTGCGGATCGTCCACGTGGTCCGGGAGCCGGGCAGCCGTTCCAAAATAGCCGTCCTGTCCGAAGACCGGGCGGTGGACCCCGTGGGTGCCTGCGTGGGTATGAAGGGTAACCGGGTGCAGAATGTGGTGCAGGAGCTGCGCGGCGAGAAGATCGACATCATTCCCTGGAATCCCGACCCGGCCAAATTCATTTGCAACGCGCTGGCCCCGGCAGAGATC
>JALOOY010000493.1 GCA_025454185.1 Thermodesulfobacteriota bacterium | reverse complement strand
TCCGGATTCGGCTGGATCGTCCAGGACGGCACTCCGGAAAGCCGGTGGGTCGCCCGGGGTCTGGCGCCCGCGGCGGCAGCGGCCTGGCAAGCGGTTCTCCCAGGCCTGCTGCGGGAAACCCGCCCGGAGACTCCTCCGGACGGCGCCCCCGCCTTCCCTTTTGTAGGCCTGGTCCGGGAAGGGAAAACCTTCCCCCCCCCGGAGCATAGCGGGGGGATCCGCCTGGTGCTGTATTGGGCCGGAGACGGGAACGCCCAGGGTTTTTTGGGCCTGGGGCCGAAACTCCGGGGAGAGGACTACTCGGAAGAGGAACGGGAAATCCTGTTCGGCCTGGTCTATCATTTTTTACAGCGGCTGGCCCCCCGACCGGATGAACCGGCCGCCGCAGCCCTGCGCCTCGACCTGGCCCGGACCCGCCGGGACCTGGCGCTTCTGAACAAAAATCGGGAAAAGCTCCAGGCCGAATTCGACCGCCAGATTTTTTATCTGAAAACCCTGTATGACATTTCGGCGGAACTGACGGAGCACCGGGAAGCCCGGCAGATGCTGGAAACCTTTCTGCTCATGATCCTGGGGACCTTCGGTTTCGAGGAAGGGTTCATCCAGCTTTACGACCGGCCGGAAGACCGCTCCCTCACGGCGCACCGGGGTGCCGAGGCCCGGGAATACCGTCAGCTCCCTCCGGAGGATCTGCTGGGCTTCATCCCTGCCGGAGAGTTCCCGGGAGAGGGCGGGGTCGTCCGGATCCTGGCCCGGTCCGACTTCCGGCACCCGGACCTTTTGCCCCCGTCGCTCCTGAAAGGGCCCCGCTTCGCCTTTGCCCTTCCCGAAGGGCTTTACGGGTTCCTGGCCCTGGGGGGCCGAATTACGGCCCGGGAAGTCGACCGTCGAGAGCAGGACCTGCTCCAAACCCTGCTCTCCCGCCTGCTGGCCGCCCTGGCCCGGGTCAGGGCCTCGGAAAATATCCTGCGTCTCAATCGGGACCTGGAGGAAAAAAACACCCGTTTGGAAAAGACCGTCCAGGAACTGACCCGCAGTCGTTCCCGAATCGAGGTCCTGGAAAAGGCCGGAACCCGGATCAAGATGCTTATCCGGAGGGAACTGGAACGTTCCCGGCGGGTCGCGGTAACGGATGTACTGTTCATCCTGATCCTGGGCGCCGCCCTGGGGCTGATTTACAACCTGGCCAACCCGGGGGGCCTAACGGTCTTTTCGGCAGGCTGGTTCGGGGATCCCCTGCCCGGCGTTACGCCGGCCCTGGCCCAAAGGCAGGTCGAATCCGGCCAGGCCCTGTTGATTGATGCCCGGCCGGAGCATTTTTTTCGGCAGGGCCGTCTCCGCGGCGCCCTCAATCTCCCCCTGACCCTCTTCGATTTCGTGTACCTGATGAAAATCGCGCAATTGCCTCCGGAACAACCCCTGATCGTTTACGGCCGGAGTTTCAGCCGCCGTTATGATCGGGAGGTGGGCCTGAAATTAAAATCCAAAGGACATGCCCGGATCGCCATCCTGGCCGAAGACTGGCCGGCCTGGCGGCAGGCCGGCCTGCCGGTGGAGCCATGAAATCCGTCCGTTGGACCAACCTGTTGACCCATCCCCTGCTGGCCCTGGCCTTTCGTCTTTACCTGGGAGGCCTGTTCATCTATGCCAGCCTGTATAAAATCAACTACACGGCCGAGTTTGCCGAGACCATTGCCAGTTATCAAATGGTGCCCTACTGGGGGGTAAATCTGCTGGCCGTCATCCTGCCCTGGATCGAGCTGGTGTCCGGCATTCTGCTGGTCATCGGCCTGCGCACGCGCGCCGTGGCCGGCGTGGTCGGGTTTCTGCTGCTGCTTTTTACCCTCGGGATCGTCTATAACCTCCTGCTGGGCTCCGAGATAAGCTGCGGCTGTTTTCAGTCCCTGGAAGACCCCATCAGCCTCTGGACCGTTTTTCGGGACCTGATCTGGCTGGCGATGGCCGTCCATGTCTTTTTCTTCGACCGGACCTTCCAGGTGGAACGGCGTTATCTGCCGGCCATCGGGGAGGTGCAGGAATGAAAAAATCCGCCGGGTTCTTGATTATGGTATGGATTCTGGTCTTAGGCGGGATGTGGCGCTGCGCGGGAAACGAGGGCCTCCCGGGCCGGTATGGGGCCGAACTCCCGGGAGCGGACCCGCCCCGGGCGGCCACCCTGGAGTTGCATGAAAACGGGCAGGGCACCTGGAAAATCAGCGGGGATCAGGTGCCTTTCAAATGGGAAGTCCGGGGCCGGGAAATCCGCCTTCACACCCGGGAGGGAGGCGTGGTAACCGGTTCACGGGAGGGTTTCGCCATTCATTTGCGGCTGCCGGGGCTGCCGCCGACGACCTTCCAACGCCTGTCCCGTTAGTTCGACCAAAGACGAACATCGAATTTAAAAATAAAAGCACGTTATTTTCGTATTGATTCGATGTTGGACGTTCGATGTTCGATGTTGGATGTTCGTCTTTTTAGATCTCCTTCAACCGGTTCTTTACCACCTTCCCCCCCGGGTTTCTGGGCAGCTCCTCCAGAAAAACGACGCCGGCCGGCACCTTGTAGTCGGCCATACTCCGCCGGCAGAAGTCGATAATCTCCTCCGGGGTCGTTTGGGTCCCCGGCCGCAACACCACGAAGGCCTTGACCACCTCCCCGAAGATGTGATGGGGTTCGGGCACCACGGCCGACTCCAGGACCTGGGGATGGGAGTTCAAGACGGACTCCAC
>JALOOY010000026.1 GCA_025454185.1 Thermodesulfobacteriota bacterium | reverse complement strand
ACCCCCCAGGATATTTCCCTGGCCGATGTGCGGAAATCCATCAATTTCTGTCATCAGGTCAACATGAAGATATTGGGGTTGGTGGAAAACATGAGCGGCTACACCTGCCCGCACTGCGGTCAGGAACTAGACCTGTTCAAGAAAGGCGGCGGCCGCCAGACGGCCCTGGATATGGGGGTACCCTTTCTGGGCAGCATCCCCATCGACCGGCAGCTCATGGAAATGAGTGACCAGGGGCAGGCCTACCTGCTGCAGGACTTGAACCCGGCGGTCCGGGAAGCTTTCGAAGCCGTATTGGCGAATATTTTGGATCAATTAATCATAAAAGGAGCTGGGTCAACCCCACCGGTTCAAAAGAAAGAAGGTCCCGCCATGTCCCCGGAAACCATTACCTTGAGTGATTTAAAGATCGCCATACCCCTGGCTGAGGGGATCCTTTGTAACCATTTCGGCCACTGCGAACAGTTTGCCCTCATCGATCTGAAGGGGAATGAAATCTCCGGAAAACAGATGGTGACCCCGCCACCCCACGAACCCGGGCTGCTGCCCCGCTGGTTGGGCGAGAAAGGGGTCAATCTGATCATTGCCGGGGGCATGGGCCAAAGGGCCATTACGCTTTTTACGGAGAGGGGAATTAAAGTCCTCACCGGCGCGCCGCAACTCCCTCCCGAGGAATTGATCGGCCATTATATCAGCCAGACCCTGGTCACCGGCGCGAATGTCTGTGATCATTAATCAGGAACCTCATGATTATTTCAGTAGCCAGCGGTAAGGGGGGGACGGGCAAGACCAGCGTGGCGGTGGCTTTGGCCCAGTCTCTGGAAGAGCCGGTGGAGCTGCTGGATTGCGACGTGGAGGCCCCCAACGGCCATATCTTCATGAAGCCCCGCTGGGAGAGCCGAGAGACTGTTTATGCCCAAATCCCTCAGGTCGACGAAGCCCAATGCACCTATTGCCGAGCCTGTTCCCAGTTGTGTCAGTTCAAGGCGATCCTGGTCCTCGGGGAGACGATTTTGACCTTCCCGGAGATGTGCCACGCCTGCGGAGGATGCTTTCTGGTCTGTAAACCCGGTGCCCTGATTCCGGCCCAAAAAGAGCTGGGGGAGGTCGAGGCCGGATGGTCCGGGGACATCCGTTTCGTTCATGGGCGCTTGAAGATCGGGGAACCCATGTCGCCCCCGTTGATCCGGGAAGTCAAGAAACGGAGGGACCCCAATCGGGTGACCATCCTGGATGCCCCCCCGGGGACCTCCTGCCCGGTCATCCAGACCGTGAAAGGGTCCGATTTTACCGTGCTGGTCACCGAACCCACCCCTTTTGGGCTTTATGACCTGAAGCTGGCGGTGGAAGTCCTCGACCGGCTGAGGATTCCCTGCGGGGTCGTCATCAACCGGGCGGATGTGGGGGACCGCAAGGTCAAAGACTACCTGAGGGCCCGGGGCCTGCCGCTGCTGCTGGAGATCCCCTTCGACCGCCGGATCGCCGCCGGCTACGCCCGGGGGCAGTCCTTGATTGAAATCCGCCCCGAGCTCAAGGCTGATATGCAAAACCTCTTTCGGGAAATCCAGGGGCTGTTGAAAGAAACACCGCAGGTGCGTTATGCCCTCCCATAAAATCCGAGAAATTGTTATCCTGAGCGGCAAGGGCGGCACCGGCAAGACCAGCCTGGTGGGCGCCCTGGCCGCCCTGATCCCGGAAAAAATTCTGGTCGACTGCGATGTGGACGCCCCGGACCTCCATTTGCTGCTGGCGCCGCAGATTCAAAGCCGGGAGGAATTCCTGGGGGGACGAAAGGCCCAGATCATTTCCCAGCTCTGTACTTCCTGCGGCGAATGCCGGGCGGTCTGCCGTTTTGAGGCCATCAGCGAGGAATACCGGGTGGATGAGACCGCCTGTGAAGGCTGCGGGGTCTGTGTCCACTTCTGCCCCTTCGGGGCCATTGAATTTCCCCCGGTAATCTGCGGGGAGTGGTTTCACTCCGCTACCCGCTTCGGGCCTCTGATCCACGCCCAGTTGGCCCCGGGCCAGGAAAATTCCGGGCTCCTGGTGGCCCTGATTCGGGGGAAGGCCCGGGATCTGGCTGAAATAAAAGGGATTCCCTTGATCCTGGTCGACGGTCCCCCCGGGATCGGCTGCCCGGTTATTTCTTCCCTGACCGGGGCCTCGGGGGTTCTGCTGGTCACCGAACCCACCCTTTCCGGTCTCCACGACCTGGATCGAATCGTCTCCTTGAGCCGGCACTTCAAAATACCGCCCCTGGTCCTGATCAATAAGGTTGACCTGAACCCGGAGATGGCCGAGCGCATAGAAGCCTATTGCCGGGAAAACGGCCTGAGCCTGGCCGGCACCCTGCCCTATGATCCGGCGGTTACCGAGGCCATGGTTCAAGGGAAAACGATTTTGGAATGGAGCCGAAACGGGCTGGGAGAAAAGATCCGTTCCATTTGGGAACAGGTTCAGCGGCAGATTATAACGGATTAGGAGGCCAGTTCATCCGCATGTCCATCACCAAGCATGATCGGCGAGAAGGGCCGGTCACGAAGGAAACCGCTTCATTTTCAGCCCCGGGCGTTCAGTCCTGGCTGGGACCTTTCAACGAAGGGGTCATCGAGGGGGCCGAAGGCCGGGCCCGGGTGACCGGTCCCTGCGGGGATACGATGGAGATCACCCTGCGCATTCATAACGAGAGCATCGTGGAAAGCCGTTTCCTGGTTAGCGGCTGCGAGGTCAGCTCCAGACCGTGCAAATGGTTCCCGACGGCGAGCGCCATTGTGCCCTGCTGGCCCGGGACACGCTGCGCCAGGCCCTGGAAAATTTTATTAAAAACCCCCTATCAGCACGGAAGGGTTTCTGAATATTAATTTAGGATCTCCCCTCACGGCGGTAGGGCATCTTCCTCAAGATGAAGCAGCGATGATAAAGGGTCCTCAGCATGCCCCGAGATGAAATGCCAACCAATCCGCCGTTCAACCAAAAGCCCCATGCGCCGGGGCATCCGCCGCCGGCCGGACCGCCCCGGCCGCTCCTGGCGGATCAGGAGGCCACGGTCGCCTATAGTCCGGCCGTTATTCCCCCGTCCTCCCCGCCACCCTCCCTGGAATTAATCAAAGGCCAGGCCAATAAAAAGGAAATTTTCCTGGACAGAGAAAGGATTCGCATCGGCCGGGCCGGCTCCAATGATTTAATCGTGCAGGACAATAAAGCCTCCCGCTCCCATGCTGAAATCCTGTTCCGGGAAGGTAATTATTGGGTCCAGGACCTGGATTCCACCAACGGGGTGCAGGTAAACGGCCTGCCCGGGCGAACGGTCATATTGCGGCCGGGTGACCGGATCACCCTGGGGGAGACTGAGCTATTGTTCAGGCAGGAGGAGCCGGAAATCGGACTGGCCGATAGACTGGCCTTTCTGCAGCGCAGCGATTTGTTCCAGTGGCTCGACCCGTCCACCGGGCTGGCCCTGGCCCGGACCCTGAAGGTCCGCTATTTTCCAAGAGAAGCAGCGGTCCTGGCGGCGGCAGCCTGTCCGGAAAGCATGCTCTTCCTGTATGCCGGAGCGGTCCGGCTGGTGGAGATCAACGAAGAGGGCGGAGAGCGCCTCATCGATCGCCTGGTCCCCGGGGATTATTACGGGGAGCGGTCCCTGCTGGCCGGTGAACCCAGCCCCTATGCCCTGATCGCCTCCTCGGACACCCTTCTGCTGGAGCTGGGAAAAGAGGATCTGAACGCCCTGCTCAGCGCCAATCCGGAACTTCACCAGACCTTCTACCGAATGATTTTCAAGCGCCTTCAGGCGGCCCGGGGACAGACCGGAACATCCGGCCGTAGAAAAGACAACCTAAAAGATATCCTGACGGCCACCGATGTCGAAGTCATCGGGGAGTCCAGAAAAATCCAGGAAGCCCGGCAAAAGATCGAACTTCTGGCCGGAGGGGAAAAATCGGTGCTGCTCATCGGTTCGCCGGGGACCGGCAAACGGACACTGGCCCGCTATTTTCACCGGAAAAGCCCTTGCCCCGATGAGCCTTACGTAGAGATATCCCTGGCCGATCTGGAGGAAAACCAGGTCGGGCCGATTTTGTTCGGTCTGGAACCGGACCCGGCAGCCACCCATATGAAAGGCCAATTGGGGTATCTGGAAATGCTCCAGGCCGGCACCCTGGCCATTGCCCATGCGGAGCAGTTGGATGCCCATCAGCAGAGCAAACTGGCCACTTATTTGCGCTACGGCTGGTTCCACCGGGTCTACGGGCAGCAGAGCGTCCAAAGCCGGACGCGGGTCCTGCTACTGGCCTCGGGAACGGACGTGGAGGTCCAGGAGAAATTTATCCCGGAATTGAAAGGACTCCTTCAGGAGCGCGTCGTGGTGCTGCCGCCGTTGACCCAGCGTTTGAAGGACATACCCCTGCTGGCCGACTATTTTCTAAAAAAGTACGCCCGCCTGAACGGCCGCAGGATCAGCGGTCTCTCCCGGGAGGCCACCGAAAAACTGGTTTCCTACAACTGGCCGGGGAATATCAAAGAACTGGAAAATGTTATCCAGCGGGCGGCCATTGTGACTTCGGAAGACCGGATCATCCCCGGAGACCTGATCTTCGTCCGGCCCTCCGAAAAGGAGATCCACAAGATCAATCTGCTGCGCAACGACAAGATCCGCAACTTCCTGGTCCATCCGCTGACCATGAAAGCGGGGATCTGGATCAACATCGTCATGGTTTTGGTCATGGCTGGATTTACCCTCTATGCCGGATTTTTCAAACCGGCCGACGATCCCCTCCAGGAGTACGAAAACAACCTGGGGATGGTCGTCACCTGGATCGTCTGGTTCCCGCTGCTGCCCCTGACGGCCGTGCTGGTAGGCCGGATCTGGTGCGGCGTCTGCCCCATCGCCGGCATCGGTGACCTGGTCTCCCGGGTAAAAAAATTCAATCTCCCGGTCCCCCGACTCCTCAAACGGCTGGATTTCTGGCTGGTGATCTTTACCTTCCTCACCCTGGACTACCTGGAGGAATTTCTGGATATCGCCGGGACTCCGGCAGCCACCGGCCTGCTGCTGGTGATCATCATCGGCCTTTCCGCCTTGTTTTGTGTCCTTTTCGAACGGAAGGCCTTTTGCCGCTACGTCTGCCCCCTGGCCGGTCTCTTGGGAACCTATTCCACCATGAGTCTCATCGAAGTCCGGGGCAATAAAAAGATCTGCCAGACCCAGTGCGGCCAGCATTTGTGCTATAAAGGCACGGAAAAGGCCGAGGGCTGTCCGATGTTTTCCTATCCGGCCTCCCTGGCCTCCAACGCCGAATGCATGATGTGTCTGAACTGCCTGAAAAGCTGTGACTCCCGCGGGGTCCAGGTGAACCTCCGGCCCCCGCTACAGGAACTCTGGCGCCGGGCCGAACCCCTGCTGAGCCTGTCCCTTTTCGGGGTCATGCTGATCGGCCTTCTGGCCCACCATCAGTTTTTCGAGGGGACCTTCTGGAAAGTCTTCAAAAAAACCCTGGTCTGGCCGGAATGGACGGTGTATACGCTACTTTACGGAGTAGCCCTGGCCCTGCCCTTGCTGCTTTTCAGCCTGAGCGCCACATTGTCGGCGGCGGCCTCCCAGGAAAAAATTTCCGAAAACATGGCCGGTTACGGCCTGGCCTTTATCCCCCTGGCCTTCGCCGGGCACCTTTCCCATATCGGCCACGAGTTCCTGGATGAAGGCCTCTACGAGTTAATCGCTTATCTGATCATGGTTTATACCTATATGACAGAAAGCATTCCCATCGGCAGCCAGGTTCCCGAGATACCCCCGTTTATTCACGGGTCGATAAACACCCTGGTCAAGGTCCTGATTATTCTCAGCGGAACCGCGGGATCCTTGGTGGCCCTGGTCATGATCGCCCGGCGCAAGTCGAAACGCCAGGTCTTTGCCCGTATCCTGCCGCATTTTATACTACTCTTGGTGCTTTTTGTCGGTTATCTTTATATTTTTACCGCCCCCACCGGAAAACCGAAACCGGCGGTGGAACCCCAGGCCGCCCACTCCTTCGTTTCCACCCCGGACCCAAAAAGCAGTTCGGTGGGGACGCCGGGAGAGGGGCTGGAGAAGAAATCCTAACCAAAAAAATGGGTGCAAGAATCTCTCTTTAAGACCCGGCATCGAAATCAGAAGGGGAAAAATGCCACCAATGGATGAAACCGGGATGGCCCCGGTCGTAACAGAGACGATTTTTTCGATCCCGCAGCTCTACGAGGCCATTCTCAACAACCTGCCGGTCGGTTTTTCCCTGGTCGATAAAGAGGGGCTTATTCTGGAGTTCAATCCGGCGGCGGAACGGATTACCGGGTATTTCAAGAGCGACCTGTTGGGAAAGTCCCACCTGCAAATCCTCCACGGCTCCGCCGATCCCCATTCCTGTCCTTTATTCTCATTGGTCTTTGAGCGGCGTACGTATTCGATCGCCACGGAAGGATTTTTTAAAAAAAAGAACGGAGAATCGGTCACATTGTCTTTGACGGTCTTTCCCATCTTTGACGATGCCGGGAATTTCCTGGGTGGGGTCGAATTGTTCCGGGACATTACGGAAATCAAGCGACAGGAAAGAGAGCGGAAAAATTTTTTGTCCATGCTGGTCCATGACATGAAAAATCCGATCGTCATCGGGGAAGGGTTTTTAAACCGGCTGCTCGCCGAAAAAGCCGGACCCATAACTGAAAAACAAAGAAACTATCTGACCCTCATCAAGGAGGAAACCGTCAAACTGCAGCGCATCGTTGCCGACTTCCTGGACTTTTCCCGATTTGAGCGGAACGAATACCAACCGATCCCGGCCCTCTATAATCTCGAAGAGGCCCTCAGCCGGCGCGTCGAAGCCATGCGGGTGGTGGCCGAGAAAAAAGACCTGCGCCTGTTTCTTGAATACGATCAGGAGAGCCTGCCCTTGATTAACGCCGACGCGGCCATGATCGACCGGGTAATCTCCAACCTGCTGGATAATGCCGTCAAATTCACCGAACCGGGAGGTTCGGTGACCGTCCGGCTGGAAAACCGCACCCGGGATGTGCTGGTGGAGGTGGCCGACACCGGGATCGGCATCCAACCCGAAGACCTGCCCTGCGTCTTCGACGCCTTCTGCCGGATCGATAAAAAAACCGAAGGCTCCGGACTCGGGTTGGCCATCGCCAAGGCCATCGTCAGCGCTCATGGCGGAACGATAACGGTGGAAAGTGCCTACAAAAAAGGAAGTATTTTTCGCGTCACCCTGCCCAAAGAAGGCGGGGCTGGAAACGGCGATACCGCTGGGTCATGAAAAACCTTATTACCAGGAGGATACCATGAAAGAAGAGCAGGGACGGGAAGGGATGAATCGTAGGGATTTTGTCAAAGGAATGGTTGCCGGCGGGGCCGGGCTTTACGTTTCCCAAAGGCTGGGGGCCAAGGGCTCCCAGGCCTGGGCCGCGGAACCGGCGGACATTGGGCAGTGCAAATCGGTGAAGGTGACCTGTATCTCCGAGACCAGTTGGTTCGATAACGCCCAGATCATGGCCGATATCATGAAAGCTGGCGGGCCCACGGCCAACCAATACGCCGTTAAGTGGCATCCGAAAAACGCCGGCGGCTACAGTGCCCTGGTAGAGGTGGAGGCCTTGGACGGGACGACCCGCCGGATCCTGCTGGATACGGGCTGGAACCCGGCCTGGATGGATTATGTGTTTCAGCGCGAGGGGATCGATGATCGGCTGCGCAAAAATGAGATTGAATTTCTCTATGTATCCCATGAACATATCGACCATTTCTGGGGGCTTCCGGCGACCCTGAAGTACCGGCCGGATATCAAACTCCTCGTCTCCAACCGCTATTACCCGGAAGGAAAGGAATTAATTCAAAAAAGCGGTTTCAAAGGCGAATTGGCAGAACTGGGTCCGGGAAAGATCCATCGGCTTTTCCCGGGCTGCGCATCCGCCACCTTTGACATCCCCATTATGATTCGGGTCCAGGGAGAACAGGCCCTGTTCTTTAATGTCAAGGATAAAGGATTGGTGACCGTGACCGGCTGCTGCCACATGGGGGTGGTGACCATGCTGCAATACGGTAGGGACCATATCCAGACCGGGGGGAAATTGTACGGCTTGTACGGCGGGCTGCACATCGCCCCCTTTGAACAGTGGGATGCCAAACTGGACCCGCTGATCAGCGGATTGGCGGATATGAAAATGCAGCAAGTGGCGGCCAATCACTGCACCGGCCTGATCGCCATTCAGAAGATGCAGGCGGCCGGCATTCCCGTGGTCAAGGGAACGGCCAAATACGGCAGCCGCAGCGAGCTCTACGTCGGCAACGGGGACACCGTATCCTTTTAAGCGACACGGCCATTGACCCAGAGTGGCCCCTCTTTCCGGTGTAAGCCTTCATCGCCGCCGGCTAGGCCTTGGTTGAGTACGGGGGAGAATTCGGGGTTTCTGGCGGCGCTGCCCTTGTGGGGTTTCCCGGTCCCCTGACCAAGACCCATTTTTTCCATAAGGGTTGTATCTAAACGGCGGCTTTCCGGAAAGGTCGGATGAAGAAGGTTTTATCCCGATAGGCCACCCGGGCCAGTTCCCCGCGCTGAATCAGGAGGTCGATCCGATCTTTTCCAAGCTGGGTTTGAATCAGAAAATCCATGAGCGCCTCCTCCGTCAGGGGATGGACGGCCAGAATATTCAACAAGGCCTCTTCGGGGGCGCCCAAGGAGGCGAACTCCCCTGTTTCGTATTCGATCAAGAGCTCCACCGCCGGCAGGCAGCCGGCCAATATCCGGTAGGCCCGAAGGAGATTTTTTCCCTCCGGCAGTCTGACCCATTTTTCGGCCGGGGGGCGGGTGGGGACCGCCAGATAGGCCCGGGAGGGTTTAAGCTCTTCCAGATACCGGGCCAGGGACGTCAATTCCTTTTCGCCATCGTTGAGGCCCGCCACCAGCATGGTCTCGGTCACCAACCGCCCGGTAAACCGCCGGGCCAGGGTCCGGGCGCCTTCCAGGATAGCGGGCAGCGCCAACTGCCGGTGGGGTCGATTGATTAGGCGCCAGGTGGCCTCGGTCACGGAATCCATTTTTAAAGAGATCCAATCCGCTTTTTCCAAGGCCGCACGTACATCCTCCCGACTCAGTAAGGAAGCATTGCTGATGACGGCTATCGGCAAACCGAAAGCACGCAAGGCGGTGATTTCCCGATCCAGGTCGCTGTCCAGGGTCGGCTCCCCGTCCGGCACAAAGGTCAGATAATCGATCCTTTCGCCGGCTAGGCGGGCCTGGTCCAGCTTTTCCTGAACGGATTCCCGAATGGCCTCCGCGGGGTAAAAGGCGGAGCGGTTGATCGTCTTGTGGGTAGTCCGGCCCACTTGACAATAACAGCAGCCATAGGAACAGGTCTTGGGCGGAATGTTGTTGATGCCCAGACTTCTTCCCAACCGGCGCGAAGGTACAGGCCCAAAGGTCAGCATAAGATATTTCCTATTGGCCGGGCCCTTCCCAATTTGAACCGCTCCCGGGGCCATTCATGAATGCCACAACCGCAACAGGCCGATGGTGCCGATTCCGGCCAGGATCATGGCCGTCTGGAGCACGGTTTCCCGGAAGGAGATCCGCCGATGCAGACTGGGCACCAGGTCGGCCACGGCAATGTAAATAAAACTCGAGGCCGAGAGGCCCAGAACCAGGGGGATCAGGCGGGACAACGTCTCCAGCAGAAAATATCCGGTCAGCGCTCCCAGTAACGTGGTCAGGGAGGCCAGGAGATTGAAGACAAAGGCCCGACCCCGCGTATACCCGCTGTCCAGCAGAATGGCCAAATCGCCCAGTTCCTGGGGCACCTCGTGGGCGATGACCGCCAGGGAAGTGGTGATACCCAATGGGACGGCCGCCAGGAAGGCGGCGGCAATCGCCAGGCCGTCCAAAAAATTATGGAAGGCATCCCCGATCAGGATCAGGATTCCCTGGCCGCTATGCACCTCACAGTGCGCCTCGTGGCAATGCCGCCAGAGGACCATCTTTTCCAGCAGAAAAAACAGGACGATCCCGAACAGGAGCGCGGCGGAGAAAGGCAAGACCGGGGCCCGCTGCAGACCGGCCGGAACCATGGCCAGAAAAGCCGCCCCGAGCAGCGTTCCCACAGCGTAGCTGATCAAAACCGTGATCAGCCTTTGGCGGGTTTCGGGCGAACAAAACAACAAGAGGCCGGCGCCCAAAACGGCCCCCAAACTGCCCAGCAGGCTGAAAGAAAAAATCCAAAAGATGATCACGGTTATTCTCTGCGGAGAATCTTAGCTAAGGCTGCAGACAGGTTCTCCTCCGGAGTAACGACCGTTTTGACCCCGGCCTGCCCCAGCACATAGCCCGGTCCCTTTCGGGAAAGGTCCTCCCGGGTCAAAACCTCGTCGACATTTTGTTCCACCAGCCACTCCGCAACCCGCAGCCCTTTGGCGATTTCCACTTCCCGGTAAGGGTTTTGCCTGATTTCCCGGTTTTCCTCCGATCCATTCCCCCGCTGAACGTTCAGGATGGCAAAAAATGGCGCCTCCCCGAAATGGCGGCTTATCTTTTCCGAGAAATCATCCAGCGGAATCGCGATTCGGGAGTTGGTTCGCGACCGGGGCTCGCCGGCGATCATCACTCCCTCCACCCGAGGCACTTTTTCCCGGACGGCGCGCTCCAGATCTTCACGGACCTGCTGGGCCTTTTGGAAATCATCCGTGCGTAATACCACGGCGGCTTCCAGGAATCGAAACCGGCCGGCATTTCTCCCCGTGAGGGAGCGTACTTCAACCACCAGAGGGTTCGTTTCCAAAATTTTTCGGATTCGATTCAGGGTCTCGAAATCGATTGAAGCGTCCAGTAAAACCCGCATGCCGTCCGACAGCAAATCCCAACCGGTCCAGCCGATAAAAACCAGGATGACAACAGCGGCCAACCCGTCCAAGTCCCAGCCGAAGAGCAACCCCGGCCGCCCGAAATATCCCGGGAGCACTGCCGCCAGAACCACCAGCGAAGTTAGCACATCCACCTGTCGATGGAGGCCTTCGGCCCGCAGGGTGGGAGACCCGGTCCGCCTCCCGATCTTTAGGACATAGCGTCCGAAGAGGTAGGTGGCCAGGGTCCCCAGAAAAAGCAACCCCACCACACCCCCTGAAATATCGGGCACCGCCGATCCCCGCTGCAGGACGTGCCGAAAAATTTCGTATCCGGCAAAAAAAATAAAAAAGGCCACCAGGACCGAAATTAGATTTTCGATTTTATAAAGGCCCAGTGGGAAGGAAGGGGATTTGCGCAGGGACAATTTCAAACCCCCGTACAAAATCAGAGAAGCGACGGCATCGGTTCCGGAATCAATCGCCCCGGCGGTTACCGCCAGACTGTTGGTGGTATAGGCCAGGACGGTTTTCAGCAGCGCCAAAGCAAAATTCAACCAGAAGGCCTGCCGGGCAACCTTTATAATGAGGTTGGACTCGGGGTCAGGATCTGGATTAATGGCGGACCGGCCGGCCATAGGGTTGGTTCCTTGGGACCAGCCCATTCAGGTTTTTAACCAGGTCAATTTCCGGATGCCCCGGATCTGCCTGAAGTTGGCCCCCTGGCTGACGCAGCGCAGGGCCAGGTCGGGATCCACCACCCGGGTTCCGGAAAGGGCGTCGATGCCGTAATCGAAAAGAACCGGCGACAGGGGTACGGTGTCCCCCAGCATGAGCACAAAGGCCGAAGGGGCGCGAAGGTCAAGCAGATGGGGGAGGGTGTGGTTGGTCAGAGTCGTACCGGTAATGGCCACCACATCGGCTTGAGGGACCAGTCTGTCCACCTCATCCTCCTTGAAGTCGTCTTCCCGGGGGTTTTTCTCAATCACCCAGAGGTTCTGCACCCGGTCACGAATCCGGGGTAAGAAAGGGAAGTGGCCAATGACAGCCACATTTTTGCCGGCCCCCTTTTCGAGGATCAGTTCGGCAGCGTTGAGTTCCCGGCAGGCCGTTTCCTCCACTTCCAAGAGCGAGGGGCCGGGGATGTCTGCCAGGAGTGAAGATTCGGGAAAGAGGGGGTAATCCCCGGCCCCGCCTTCGTTGCTGAAGACGGGGCCGG